>JABDGW010000043.1 GCA_013285855.1 Bacteroidota bacterium | reverse complement strand
GGCTAGTTATTTTTTAATGCAAAAAGATATCTTTATTCGGAATTGTAATCTCAATAATTCTCTTTTTTATTCTTCGCCAGATGTTCATCTTCTTTTTGATCGTTTATATCAAACGAGTTTAGGATTTAAGAACGAGAGAAATATTGAACGAAAAGTTGAGCGGCTTACTGGTTTTGAGCAAGCCTTTCACAAAGCTCTAAAATTAAAAACTCCTGAAATAATAATCAATTACAAAAAACAACAGAAATCATCCTGAAAAAGATAGGGTGTTGATAACTGATTTTAAATACGATATGCTTCATTGGTTCTTTAAGCCGATATAGCAAAAGTTCTTTTCGATTAGCATAAAATTTTAGAGAGCAAGCAGAAATAAAACCGGATAAAAAATATTAGCGAAATCAATCTAATTGCGCTCATCGACTACTTACTTTTACTAAGCGAGCAGAGTATAATTTATGACTTATTTATGATGATTGACAGAACTTCAAACAGCATCGTAATTACAAGAAGGATGCTCAACACGTTTTGTATTCTCTTTGTTTTTTTGCTTTGCTCTGATCGTGACGCAATGATTGCGGAATGATTAAAGTAAATCCAGTACCTGAATTTTTTTCTGTTGACGCAAGAAAAGAAATGAATTGTTTTTACTATGATGAGAATAACAATGATAAAAAGAATTATTACCGAAACAACTGATATGTTTTCCATGGATAGTATAGTTTGCGGCAAGCCTGAACAAATATACTCATACGCAATAAAATAAACTGATTTAACGGAATACAAAATTGGTGATTGAATATGTATACCATGAAAAAGGAATGCATTGTGATTAAGGTAACTCATACTTCTATCTTAATGGTTATGTTGTGCAGGTAATTGGAAGTTGTACAGAACAGGAGATTAATCAAGTTATCTGTCATTATTAAAATATTATTCAAAAGCACGGAGTAAATTTGTTTATAAGCAAAACATTTCACTGCTTTTATGCAATCACTTTTTCCAACACAGCCTTTTGAAATTAAATATGGAAATACAACCTTGTATATAACGCCTATTGATATACCTGGAAGGTATGGTTTCCTCATAAAATTTAGTAGTACCCGAAAACCACTTGTTGTGGTTCGTGCAACAGCGATTAATCAAGAAAAGTTTTGGACTTCAATGCCTGAAGGAAGACAAACAGAAGCAGAAGGTGTGGGCAAATTGATAGAACAATATATTGGGGAACACCCTAGAGAATAACTTATGCTGCTAAAACAAGTTTAGGTACCTCTTCATAAATAACTTCTTCTAAAGGATTTTCTCTTTTTAAAAAGTCTTTATGTAATGGTCTTGCTTTCATATCACTAGATGCAACCTGGTAATTTCCTATATCAACAATTTCCTGATCTGATAAATCTCTATATAACCACGCTTCGGCCAAATCGCCGGGCAAAATAGTAGGCATACGTTCTTTGGTGTTATGTATTTGCTTCATGAGACTTGTTGCTGCGGTAGTTAACATTGCGTAAGTGTTTAACGTGATATCAAGATCTTCAATATAAATAATGTTGTATACGCCAGCCATGTAAAATTCTTGCTCATGCCGCATTTGAATATAATAAGGAAATTTTTCTGGTGTTTTTAAAAGCTTACCACTTTTTCCAACAACTTGAACATGCATCCACTCAAAAAAACCTATTGATGGAATTAAGCATCTTCTATTCAGTGCAGCATCTCTATACATGTTATTAAGCATCTCCTCACTTGTTGCATTTAGTGTTGTATAAGGTTTGTGCCATTTGCCGTTTTCGTCCTTATAACCAAACCTGAAGTTCTTTATTTTTTCTGTGGTGTTTACCCATGAAGGAAGATAGCCCCACTGCATTTCAACACGCTCTGTTTTTTTCGAATTCGCTTTAGGAATTATCACATCATGACCTCCATAATCAAACCCTTTATGAATAACTAAATCTTCGCTGAGAAATGCAATCTTTCTTTCTAAAGATTTCAACCTTATCCATTCGTCTTTACTCACTTTTACACCGTTATAATAACACATAGACTTGTCAAATTTTAAACACGGAAGTTAAGATTTTTTAAAAAATAACGGAGTTAAAATCACATCTGTTTTAATTAATTTGCCAAGCGTGAGCTATCGCAAAAGATTCAGGGAAGTGTTACGCCGACCAAGTAATTTGCTTATACAGATGTGCAAACGCCGGAGATTGCGGTATAAATATCGAATTCACAAACTATGCGTATAAAAAATTGGAAACTTTTTAAACTTCAAAAAAGTAAAGTCGCTAAAGACTTATCTATAACTTTATTTTATCCTGCGCTTCTTGGATATTTTATCTATTGCATATTTCATACAGTTACTAATCATAAATTATGGGATATTGTACATCAAAATTTTCTACAAGACTTCTTTTATTGTTCCGGCATTACTTTACTTTTATTAGGGACGCTTGTTTTTTATTGTTGTGATTTTTTAGGCGCAACTTACGTAAAGACGTATTCATGGTGGAATTTGGTTGCAGATATTTCGTTAATGGTATTACTCATTCTCACGTTCAATTCACTTGGAGTTGATGATGAGTCGATTGACCAAAAAAAGTCTAATTTGCATACATTTTCTCTTGTATTTAGTTTATTTATGGCGTTGTATCTGATTCGATACTTTGCCAGACTGTTTTTTAAAAGTTTCACCGAGGATCAGAAAAAAGATTATACACGCCGTGCACTGTTTGAAGGTTGTATGTTCATTATATTTTTTTCATTATGGTTTTTTCATTTTTATAAAATATTTACTCAGTCTTATTACTTATTGATTCCAATTGTCGGTATGGTGGGTAGTATTATTTATTATATTAAAATAATAAAAAAAATGGATAAAGATTAAACCTCGTTTCTTGGAAAAGCAACTTCTCACTATACTTTTTTTTAATTGCTGTCAATTATTGCTGTACAAGTGGGGCTGGTCAAGTCTTGCTTTTCAAAATGCCGTTGATGGATGCAGCCAAACTTTATGTTGAAGATTAAAATTGTTTCGATCTATTTAAAGTCCCACTTTCAACAGCTTGTTTTTCGTAGACGAGAGGAACTTGATTATGACCAATGTAACCGATACCTAGAATATTTTTGTCTGTAAATGCATGAGAAAGAAAATCAATTGGAAGTCCACTATTATTTCTAATTGATGAACCTTGAATCATTCCCCAAAGATTTTGAATGTATTCTTGATCCGGTTGTGAGCATAATTTATCAGCATCGGTCGCTTGCCACCATACATCTACGCTGTTTATACCTGGCGGAATTAAAAGATAGGGATCATGCACAGTTTTTTGAAAATCTGTAGTCATGTTTTTCGCAATATTTATTTCTAAAGCACCTTGAAATCCACATGAATGTATCGTGCCAGGAGTCCCCCAATTTCCCCAAATTTTTTGCAGGTCATTATTTGCAGGATGAGGATCCAATAATGTAAGCTCAATGTAACTGCCTTTAATGCCGTTTCCGACTGGATCATTAAGTAAATTGTTAATAGCCTGCGTAATAACAACGGTGCCTCTGCTGTGTCCGATTAAATGTAAATCAACAACATCACCTGGATGATTAGTATAAGAAATTATCCAATTGATAATTTGATTTTTGAGCTTTCTACCTTCCAACTCAGGAAAACCTGGCTTATCAATTCCACAGTCCGACATCCAATCAAATTGGATTACCTCATTGTACATATCAACCTGTTTTAAATTGCGTACCATATTAATTTCCCAAGGAGGTAATTCATAGCTTTGAAAGAGTGTACTCCAAACCCAACCGCCTTCCATTGCATATCTATCGAAACCATGAGCAACTGCGCCCAATAACCATTTCTGAAAATGGGTTGTATCTGTTTCTCCTTTGCAATTTGACACTACGATAATAAAAGGCATTCTTGTGTCTGGCAAAAGAGGAATGTTAGAAATAAGCATAACATTATCATGTTCCCCAATTGAAATATCTTCCTGATCAGTAATCGTGGCTGTACCAATTTTAATGGAATTATTTGTTAGTCGGCTTTCATCTGAACGAAAAATATCAAATTGAATTTGTTGAGCATTGGAATCGCTAACCATATAATCGACACTTACGCTTTTTGCATCAGTAGTGGTTGCATAAATTAATTCAACATTTGTAGTATCTACATCAGGTTCTATAATGGGAATTTGAGCACCCTGCCCAATTGGATAACCCATTAATGACTCACCTTCATCATCTCCTGAACCTTCCATAATATCATTCAACGTAATATTTGGTTTGTCTTTGGCATCGTTAAGTATCCTAAATTCTAATAAGTTATCTTTTAGATTACCAGAGTCAACAATAAATCGCGCAATAATGTTTTTATTTACGGCAATCCATCTTGATGTTGTATCATCCAAACCCTCATTTTCTTTCATTATTGAAGACGTATGCTCAAAGAGTTTATCGGATAATTGATCTGGTGATAAATTTTTCTTATTAAGATATTCTTGAGCTGCTATTAAGGAAAAACAAACCTGTCCTAATTTCTGAATTTTAGGAGGTTGATGTTTTATTGCCTCGTTAAATAAAACCGTTTTTAAGGGTATTTTTTGAAAATCATTTAAAATTTTATCCCATTCATTTTCCTTAAGTTGATCTTTATATTGTGGTATTAATTCATCTATTAGTTGATGATCAGCCTGGTTCATATTTTCAAACTTTATTCGCGCTTGTATTTTCCATGCTGTTGAGTTTAATTGTTTTCTATTAATTTTTTTCAAAGTCCCTTCGTAAAGTAAAGCACTTATGGGCTTCGACATTTTTCCTGTTGCTCTTCCTAATTTATAAGGAACTCCTTTACCGGGCGCATGCAAGCACCACTGAGTGCAATAAAAAACAACATTAACAGAATAATCTCCATTCCCTAATGGTCTTTTTAGATCAGCAATCGAGTGAAGTTTTGTTGGATTAAAGTTTTGTGGACTACCAGCTGAAGTATAAGCGATACTTTCGTCTAATACTAGAGGTTGATTTTCTTTATATATTTTTAAAAGCTTTGTAAAGGGATTATTATCGTCGAACGGATTATGCTCTTGGGAATATGCAACAATAGATGTGCATAACAAAGTTAAAAGTATGAATGGTTTATGGTGCTTTAAAGTATTCATAGAATACGTTTATTTGCTATTGAAAGTTACAAACTATTATTGTTACCTATTAGGTCTCTTCTATTTTTTTACTAATAAGCTATTTACTCCGCCGTATGTAACTTTTGTCCTTATTGTTCTTTTATGCTGTTTATTGCTTGATCTGACCTTTGATGCAACTAAAATGAACCTTCCGTGACAGCTGAATCCGCTAATGATATGCTATCGTCGCAGTATATGATTTTAAAGGGACGATAGGCAGCTTCAATTTTTCAGCTACGAACTTCTGCAGTTGGGGCTACGCTTTAGGCAATCCAGAGGATCAATTGAAACCCTGATATTAAGATACTAATTCAATTTCTAAAATTGAGTTAAACACACTCCCTTTGTCATTAGGCTATTTTTGATTTAAAAACTCACTAAATCCCTTTTGTATAATTCTTACGTTAAAATCAGGAGATATTATTTCATCCTATCCTTCATTTTTATGAATCATTCCTTGAACAGAACTCCAGTGCAAAATGAAATCAAACATAAATTGTTCATCATTAAAATTTGGGTTAATGAGAATATTTCTAAATCGTTATTAAATTTCTTGCATTTCGTATAATGTCTTTTAAACGTTCGTCACCAAATGAATATCCAAAAATATAAAGTTTATTTGCTTCAAAACAGTCTCTGTCAAATGCTGAAAGCAATTGCCTAAATGGAGAAACAGAAGTCTTTTGCGCTTTTGATAACCCCAAATAGTAAAATGTTTTGATGTTCCTTTTTAATCCTTGGAGATTTATTATTCAGTTAGTCATTTTCTTTATATCTTCATTAATTGGTCAAAATTTTTATCAAATTAGACGATACTGAATAGCTTGGAATACAAAAAACGTAATTAATGCAATTATTTGCTCAATAAATGGATTTCTGTTCGCTCGATGGGTATATCTCATCTCTAGCATATCACTCGATAAATTCAGGCGTTTTGATTTTTCCATTATTTAGCCGAAAAAGAACAATGATGAAAGATAAGAAATGATTTAAAAAGCTGTAAGGCTGTGCAAAACGATATTGTCCAAAAGGTTCTTCTAAACACTCAATTTATAAATTGATATGCGATCCAGGTCCAGTATTGAGCAGTACTTATCTGTGTTAGTCTCAACAAAGTCGACCAAAAAAGAATAAGACACATTAATGTTAGCTAATTATCTCAATCTTAAAATAAAAAAGTGGAGGATGACTTAGGAAAATTAGCGGCTGCACTTCTTCACAATAATTACGAAAGGGAAGGCTCAATGAAGAAGGAAAAATATTTTAGAGTTTTTATAAAAGATTTTAAAGTGTACCAAATGCTTGGATTTTACTTTTCCACGCTGTTATTGAGGAAACTTGAATTTTAATTAATAATACATTATTATATGATCGTACTTGATGCTAACAATAACGACCAGGTAGCTGGGGCGAAAGTAATAGAAGCCGAGTTGGGACAGGCAAATAAAAAAATGATGATTTTTTCTGGAATTGCGCGTCCTGAATGGTTTATCAATGATGATGGGCACACTTATTTTGAAGATGTCGAAGTCAACCTACGTCGAACAGTACTTGGAGTAGAACAGTTTTCTATCTCGGGTGGATTGGCAAGTATTACTAATGACACCAGCAATTTTTTGATAGCTACTAATTCTTTTGATTTAGATATTGATCAAACAACCCAAGAATTAATATTGAAAGTTAATTTGGCAGCCCAGGGAGAAGTAACTGGAATCGGGAGATTCAGCTACCAAGTGGTAGCGATAGTTGATACGCAGGCCATAGGAATTTCAGGTGTTATCAAATGGAGAAAGGAAATCTTCGATGGCACTACCCTCACGCCCGGTCAAATTTCTCAAACCTTTAAAATTTCAGCGAATCATAAGGATCGAATTGCACCGCCACAAGGCTTTGTATATGACAAGCTTACTCCAGTAGCCTACGGGTTAACAACAGGATTCATGAGTGATGAAAATGATTTTATTATTCCATATGAGATTCCGTCTGCTCCTTACAATCAGCCCTTGATAGTTATGGTAGAGGTCGGAGCATTGTTCAGAGCGAATGGTCAAATCAATGTAGGTCAAATTTCTGGTCCAAACCCCATCACATTAGATCTAACAAATCAAGGTGTAACGAACGTAGATTTTAGAGTAAATACCCTTATACCATACTAAAATGTAAGATATGTCACTGAATATTTTTTTGCCTGGGGTAACAAGAATTCCAATAACTGGTCCAAAACCTTTCAATACGTTAGTCTGTGTAACATCATTCGGAGATAGTTGGGGTGCGGATGAACCAGGTCAACTTCGCAGATTTTCAGGAACTGCAGTTTCAACTTTTAGATTAGAGGGATTTGATCAACGTGTAAAACCTATTTTTAATCATTCCACCAGCATTTGGCTTGGACGAATTGGGCCAACTGAAACTTGTAATTGGGTTTATGCAATTGACTCAGTTACCGGTGCCGGCTTTGAGCCAGTTTTTGGAGTATATTTCGTGACTTTTGATGTGGGCACAATGATAGGTCGAAAACCATTTAAATCGCCGGCCGCTCAGGAAATATTTGGATTTATACCACAGTATGGGTATTACATATGTAGCTATGTTTTATGCTTTGAACCTCCCTTACAAAACGATGATGTAAGAATGAACCAGGGGGACTATTCTGGTATTGGAAGCGAGAATTCAAAAATTAAGGGCTCATCACCTATTGTTCGCACGGAATCCAAAAAAATTGCACATTCATTAGCCTCGATGCGATATTCGTAATGGTGTCCCACTTATAAAGCGGGTGGAGTTGATTTATTGAATGGCAAGGTGATCACAACCACCAATTTAAGATTATTATAAAAATAATAACAGCAAAATAGAATTTGGTAAATATCTCAATTGAATACCCTGTTCTTAATTTAGATATGTCCAGCAGCATGCATCACCAACTTCTCTCCGTACTGTTTTTTAATACTGTCAATTGCCTGGTATAAGCCGATGCTTTCCTGCGTATCGTTGAATAAATCTATTTGATAATTGCCAGGAATTAAGTCTGTAAAACGCACGCCAATTAATCTTATCAATTGCCTTCTTTCATAAAGCTTAGTAAATAATTCTTTTGCTTTTTTAATGAGCACATGATCTGCAGCTGCATACGGAATTGAGCATTGCATCTGCACTGTTTGAAAATCACTGTAACGCAGCTTAACACTTATGCAACCGGTTAACCGGTTTTGTGAACGCAATTGATAAGCGATTGATTCTGTCATGCGGATAAGCTGCTTGTGAATGAAGTTTAAATCAATTGTATCGCTGTCGAATGTTTGTTCTGTACTAATTGATTTTTGTTCGCGAAAAGGAATCACCGGGCTTTCATCAATACCATTTGCACGACGATGTAATTCAATACCATTTTTGCCTAACAGGTTTTGCATCATATGCACCGGTATCTCGCTTAATGTGCTTACTGTTTCAACACCCATTTTTAAAAGCTTGTAACCGGTTTCTTTACCAATGCCTGGTATCTTCATTATACTTAATGGTGCAAGAAAATTTTTCTCATTCCCAAAAGGAATTTCTAACTGGCCGTTTGGTTTTATTTCATTTGTTGCAACTTTACTTATAAGTTTATTTGATGCAAGGCCATAGGAGATAGGCAAGCCACTTTCTTTATTTACTTTTCGTTTTAATTCATCACTAAATTTTTTGCAACCAAAAAATTTATCCATCCCACTGAGGTCAACATAAAATTCATCTATGCTTGCTTTTTCAAACAGTGGCACATTTTCTTTAATTACTTCTGTTACCAGTTTTGAATATTTGCTGTAAGCTTCAAAATCGCTTTTAACTACAACAGCATGCGAACATAACCGCCGTGCAGCACGCATAGGCATACCGCTGTGAATACCAAATTTTCTTGCTTCATAACTGCAGCTGGCCACAACACCACGATCGCTCATGCCACCAATTAACACAGGCTTGCCTTTTAATTTGGAATTACGCAATAACTCCACAGATACATAAAATGTATCAAGGTCAAGGTGGGTAATATGTCTGCCGGCATTTAATAACATCATCCAAGATTTGCGTAACTGCGATTTTTATAACCTACTTTAATCATTTTGGAAACTTCAATACTATACACACCGAAATCTTCTGTAACACGACCGGTGATTTTATAAAAGCCACTGTTATGTATTGGATATCTTTTTGCAACATCGGGAAAATGAACCGTGTCAACCCAGTCTAAATTTTTGTCAACGAATGTTCCAAAATACATATCATCATTATTCTTTGTTATAGCGTGTTTATGTGTTATAAAATACACGAGTGTTGTTACTAATTTACCTTTGGCTGCAGGAAGGTCTTTAGCGCATGCATATTTATCCGGATCATCATCAACCAACTCAAACGGGTTGGTCAATGTGAACCCCATAATTTCCATTTCATCATACAGATCATCCAATCGATTATCCTGCAGATCAGGCAAATCAAATTTCAACGGCTCATCGCCAAACAATGCCTGGTTATTATGCAATACAGGTTGATTTTTTTTCTGCAGAAAATTTGCTTCCCATAACAAACTTTTTTTTGATTTGCCGGTAAAACGCAAAGCACCAACGCTGATTAATGTGTTGAGTTGTTCAATACCAATATTTGTACGTTCAATAAAATCCTGTAAGTGCTTATATATTCCGTTTACTTTTCTTTCTTCAATAATAAGTTCAGTAAGCTTTGATTCAAGCCGTTTAATGTGAATGAAACCGACATACACTTCGTCGCCTTTAATATTTGTACATAAATCGCTGTTGTTAACACATGGTGCTTTTATATCACCACCGCATTTAAGCAGTTCCATAAAATATAATTCTCTTGAATAGAACCCACCGAAATTGTTTATAACCGCAACCATGAACTCTTTGGGGAAATATGTTTTTAAATACAAGCTCATATAGCTTTCAACAGCGAAACTTGCGGAGTGTGCTTTATTAAAACTGTAACCGGCAAAGCTTTCCATTTGTCTCCACACTTCTTTTGCAAGTTCATCGGGATGACCAAGTTTCTTACAATTGAATAAAAACCTATCCCTTATCATAAGGAATTTATTATTGTTCCGGTATTTTCCGCTCATTGCGCGTCTTAAGATATCCGCTTCACCTAAAGTAAGTCCTGCGAAATAATGGCCTATCTTAATAACATCTTCCTGGTAAACCATTACTCCAAATGTTTCGCTTAAATGTTCTTTAAATAATGGGTGTATGTATTCAACTTTATCCTGATTATGATATCGTGAAATGTATTCACGCATCATGCCCGATTGTGCAACGCCCGGTCGAATAATACTACTTGCCGCAACAAGTGTTATATAATCATCGCATCGCAATTTTTTTAAGAGCCCACGCATTGCGGGTGATTCGATATAAAAACAACCAATGGTATCTGCTTCGCGAATTTTCGTTTTTACTGCTTCATCTGCACGAAATGTTTTTGATTGCCTGATATCAACATCAATGCCTTTATTTTCTTTGATCAATCTTAATGATTCGCGTATATGCGATAAACCACGCTGGCTTAAAATATCAAACTTATTGATGCCGATATCTTCGGCTGTAAACATATCCAGCTGCGCACCAACAAGGCCTTTTGGCGGCATAAAGCAAGCGGCGAAATTTGTTATCTTTTCTTGCGTGATGAGCATGCCGCATGCATGAATAGACATGTTGTTTGGAAAACCACGCAGCAGGCTTGCATATTTTAAAATCAATGATTGGATATTATCGTTTGCTTGTGTAAAGCGTTGCAATGTTTTTATCTCTTCATCAGGCAAGCCAAACACTTTTCCTAATTCGCGAATAGTTGAATCATGCTTAAAAGTTGAGATGGTACCACATAATGCAACATGATCTTTGCCAAATCTTTTAAAGACATAATCCATTACTTCATCACGATCAGTATGTGCAAAGTCGATATCAAAATCTGGTGGCGAAGTGCGTTCGGGATTTAAGAAACGTTCAAAATATAAATTCAATTCAATAGGATCCACATCTGTAATGCCAAGGCAATAAGCAACGATTGAGTTGGCACCACTACCACGACCAACATGGTAAAATGTTCTTTGATTTGCATGCTGGACAATGGCGTCATTGATCAAAAAGTATGCATTGAAACCAAGATCATTTATAATTTTCAGTTCTTTATTCAGGCGCTCTAATGCAACCTTATTTTTCTTTCCATAACGGCGCAGATAGCCATCATGTGCAAGCTTTGAAAGCAATATCCGGTCATCTTCCTTTGTGGCGCTGTAACACTGCTTGTTCTTGTCTGCTTTATAATCTATGGAAACAGAACATGCATCCATTAATTTATAAGTATTGGTTATAATGAATGGATAATCTTTATACGCTTTGAGTAATTGATCTGGTGAAGCGAATGTTTCTCTTTCATCTGCCTGCGTTTCTGGCGGCAATTTCGATAGCAAACAATTTTTACTTATAGCACGTAATAAACGATGAAGATTGAAATATTTTTTGTTTTGAAAAGTAACGGGCTGCTGCACTACAAATTTTTCTTTATGTTTTTTCCAATTGAGTGCATATAGTTTATTTACATCCCAGGGCAGCACACCAATTCTTTCATTTGCTTGAAGTTGCTCAAGCGGTTTTGTATTTAAAGGATAAATAACATAACCATCATTACAATTTTTGAAAAATGCAGAATTTTCACTAGCTGCAGGAAATGGTATTTTATTAATTAGATGTTTTGAAAGAAACTCGTTTATAAAGGCAAAGCCGTTATTATTTGCAGCGATAAGAATGTATAACAATTCATCATCGTTTTTTATTTCAACACCAGCGATGGGTTTAATATTATTTTGTTCGCAATGCTTTACAAACTGCCAGGCATCAACCGTACAATTAATATTTGTGAGCGCTAAAGCAGATATGCCTTTTTCAACTGCAGCAGTTACTAATTCTTCTGTTGAAAATGTTCCATATCGGAAACTGTAGTATGTTTTACAATTAAGGTACATGCGTTTTTTGAACGCACTAAATTAGAAATGAAATACTAATATTATTAGTATTTAGATGCGAAATATTTTAGTTTAATGATTTTCAATTGGTTGAGTGCAAAATAAAATTATAAAGACCACAAATTATATTAAGCATCATAACTTTCAATGGAAGTACCGATGTCAGTGATAAGAGATTCATCCAAGACTTCAACATCTTTATTCGCCGCCCAATTCCCATCTTCAGTCTTGAAAACTGTCATTAGATAGTTACAATCGGTTGAAATTTTAAATTGAATTTCACTTCCTATGTCAATTGGTTCGACTGTATATTTTTCGTCTCTAATGTTTATTGTAAATGTTGAAGTTTCCATTTTAAAAATTTAATTATTCACTTTCTTTTTTCTCAATTGCTTTGCCAATTTCATAAATAAGATAACTACTAACCTTTCTATCGGCATCCCAATTTGCCTTTTCATTTATCCCAACAACACATAGTAATTGGTCATTATATATTTCATAAACAATTTGGTCAGTATTGTGAAGTGGTTTTACAGTTAGTTGAATCATCTTATGCTCGTACGCCACTGTAATGTCAAATATATATCCTTGCGTGTAAAAAAAAGCTTTCTTTAAAGTGGCTTTCTTTTCTTTTGGTAATTTATCCCAACAATCATGACAAACTATTGCTTCACCATGGCCAATTCTTGCACCTTCTGTGTCCTTAAAATCTGCATAGCAGATACTGCATACTATTCCGTCTAAAATGTCATCCGCTAACATACTTTATGGTTTTGGTTCAACTTCCCAACCATTGTAATAAGCACAAGCAGGACGCATTAAACATTCAGGGCAAAGCGGTGTTGGCCTGCAGATTTCACGTCCCAAAAAAGACATAGACATTCCTGCATCCCATTCTTTTTTCGGTAATTGATTCATTATTTGTTCTTCAATTTTCTTAGGATCTTCTGATGTTGCAATACCCAACCTATTTGATACACGAACAGTATGCAAATCGACCATTACCCCTTCAATTTCTGCTCCTGCAAATCGCTTTATTACGTTAGCTGATTTTCTACCAATGCCGGGTAATTCTACAAGCCCATCCATAGTTAAGGGAATTGCGCTATCTTTTTTTATTTGTGTTGCAATCTTTATAAGCCAGCTTGCTTTATTCTTAAAATTTCTAATCTTACTTATGTATGGTATTAGTCTTTCAGGCGATGTCTTTGCTATGCTTGACAAATTAGGAAATGCCTTAAATAAATCAGGTGCAATAATGTTGACAATATTATCTGTTGTTTGTGCAGACAATACAACCATTACCAACATTTGATACAAATTTTTCGCTTCAAGCGGATGCTTCGTACCTGCATATTTTTTGATCAATGGCCTTACCGCTTGCTGCCAGTCAATTTCTGGTTGCTTTTTCATTACTGAACATTTATTGGATAATTACCAAGCACAGTATCGTATAAATTTGGAGGCGCATCCATTATTATTTGTTTAAAAGCCAACAAGGCCGGCGCGTTTGGTAATTGTTACATTATATTTTTTTGCTAAAAAAGTTGCAGCGGAATAAGCAAGCTGTTCATCATTTACCAATAATTGAAACCAAAATAATTCTTTTGGAAGCAAATAAAATGTAAACACTTTTTCTTCATTTTTTACCCTGAACCACACTCGTACTTGGGGATATTTGGCCATCATAAATTTATCCGCATGGGCCTTAATTTCTTTCCCGTTTACATAAAAATGAAAGTCAAATTGTTCTACATTCACGTCTGCTAAAATAGTAAATCTTAATTTATTGTCCTGTTTGCGGATACTCTTTATCCCAGTATTTCAGTTCATAACCAGTTAAGGAATTGTACCGTTTCATTAGATCCGCAACTGTTTTTAACGCTATACCAATCGTTACTTGATTATCATGTTCATCGGGTACCCACTGTTGATATAATCCTTCATCAAGCTTAAATAGTCTAACCTTTCCGTCTATATCGCTCCAATGATCTTCGCGGTCTTCCTCAAAGTTGAGGCGATAAAATTGTTCTGCACTTAAAGAAAGTAGTGTGTAATCGATTTGTGAATCCATGTGGATAAAGATAACGGCATTTGATTCATAAAATAATTGAACTAGCAACTATGCGGCTGAAATTCTAATTTTTTTATTTTTCTTTTAATTTGGAATTATGATAGTTAAAATTTAACAATCAGAAACTACTAGCGCGGCAAAGTCTCAGATGCTGGTTTACGACAAAACCAGAAAATCGGCTCAAATCAGAATTAACTGAGGAAGTAAAACAATTTCTTGGTGATCTTTCTGCAGAAGATTAACAGAAACACATTAAAGCCAAAGTAAAAACAATGTAAGCTTTATTTTCTTTTACTTCTACTTGACCTCTCTGTCTCCGGATGTTATTTTACAACTCTATCTATAAGCTTTGTAATAATTCTTATCTGGTTAATCGAGAATACGAAGAGTAACTAAATATGATAAGCACATAAAAAAATCGTAATCTTCATATTATTTTGTTTAATTATCTGGTGGAAAGAAAAGCATATAAAAGCAGTTAAGCATATACCTACACCACCGATATAAATATGGCTGTTTGTGCTTTCGCATTTTTAAATATAATAATTATCTTTATTCAATGGGTTTAAGGTTATAACGAGCTTTCGTTTCTACGATGGCTCGTTTATCTTTAATATATTCCCGGTACGGTTTCATCATTTGATACTTTCTTTTCCGGCAATTAAAGCAGAATTTTAATAATCATGCAAAAACACCGGCTATTGAAAAATCCAGTATAGCTTAATAATACTAGATATTCATTTAGCAAAGATCCCTTATTGATCGCGGTTGTTACCGAAACTTAATTATTATTGAATAATGTGACTTCATTCTCGCATTCTTTGTAGTTGCCATTGAATGTATCGTCATCATTCCATTTTCTAGCATATATCTGTTGTGATATATTAATGATTTCTTTTTTAAAAGAATGTGTTGAAGAAATCAAGCTCATTGTTTTGGCGCTAAAAGGCTTTGAAGTCACTCCATCAATCATGAGTTTAAGGTACATTGTGTAAGGCGGCAGGTTAATGAAGTCAGATTGAGAAAATGTTGGATAAAATTCTTTTGCTAAGTATGCAGCATCCTCAGCGCCAACACGGAAACTAATAATGGTTCCAACGTTTCCAAATATTGCAACACGTATTTCTTCTGAGATTTGTTCTAAGTATTGATGGGTTAAGAATAATGACAGGCCATACTTACGAGCTTCACTTAAAATGTCTGCAAATGATAATGAAATGAAGGAGTGCATTTCATCGATGTAGAGATAAAAAGGATGGCGTTGTTCCGGGGTGAGTTCAGCACGTTGAAGTGCTGTAAAGTGTATTGCAGAAACCAGCATACTTCCTAAGAGACTTGATACATCTTCGCCTAATAAGCCTTTCGAGAAATTACAAATAAGTATCTTCTTTTCATTGAGTATTGATTGCAAGTTTATAGTGCTTTCTGTCTGACCAATAATATTGCGCAATATTACATTCGATGAAAACACACCAACTTTATTAAGTATCGGTGCTATTGCTTCTGAGCGTAATGCTACCGGATATTTATCATACTCATCATACCAAAAAGAAAGCAATTGCTTATCAGAAATACTATACAGTATCTGTTGCCTGTATTCTTTATGAACTAACAGTGGTTGAATGTCTAAGAGTGTTACAGGTTTGTTGCTTTGCAAAAGAGTTAATAAACAGTTGCGTAAGATGTATTCAAGCCTCGGGCCCCAGGATTCACTCCATATCTTTTTGAATGTTGAAATAAGTATGGAAGCAACTAAATGCTTTTCGTTATCGAGAACATTATATAACGGATTAAAGCCAATTGGATAGTCTGTATCAGTTGCATTGAAATAGATAACATCATGGAATCGTGATACAGGAATATAGTTTAATATGCTGTCCGCTAAGTCACCATGCGGATCAATGATGGCAATACCATTGCCTTGTTCAATATCAGCAATAGCCATGTTTTGCAATAGTGTGCTTTTACCAACACCGGTCTTTCCGATAACATAAATATGTTGTAAACGGTCTTTTGCTTTTATACCAAACTGTTGATGAGCATTTCTCCAGTTTGTGATTCCGATTGGAATAACGTCTTCCTTCGTGAATTTTTCTGACATCCGCTTATCATAAACGGATTTCACTTATTGTATAGAGAGAAAAATATGTTGCGATAAAAAATTTATCTACTATATAGTTTTTGATTTCCCCTTGTAATACTTGATACGTGATTACAAGAAGAAATTTACAACAGCTCTTTGATGAGTTTTTGTATGAATGTGAATATGCAAGAAAAGTACGACCTGAAACTTTAAGAGGCTATATTTCGACATTTAAACTATTCAATAAGCTCATCCCTGAAACTTCCTGTGAAAAAATTACATCGCAAACTGTTGTCACATTTTTTAAAATGCTGCAAGAACGAAAAAGAATTATAGGAAAGGGTATCGTCAAGGTAGGAATTAAAAAATCTACTATTGCTACCTATTGGAATAAATTAAATACTTTCTTTAAATGGCTAATTGCAAAACATTATATAGATGCTAATCCGTTTGCAATTTTAAAATATCCCTCTCCCTCATACGAGGATAAAAAGTTTTTAAAGAAAGAAGAAATTGAAAAGATCATTACGGCTATTCATATACATCATAATAACAACATTTTTATTCTCAAACGAAACCTGGTGCTGTTTTATCTTCTGTTGTTTTGCGGATTACGTAAAGAAGAACTCATGCTGTTGCAAATAGGAGATATTGATTTTGAAAGAAGAATTTTAACAGTGCGTGGCGAGACATCAAAATCTGCAAAGACAAGGCAAGTACCATTGCATTCACTTTTAATCATGCATTTGCAAGATTATGTGCGGTCAAGAAAAGAGTATACAACTGCATACTTACTTGTTTCAAGCAAAAAAGATGAACGGTTGAGCTATGATGGTTTAAAACACCTGGTTGATAAGCTTAAATTTTATTCGGGTGTACCATTTCATTTACATCAACTCCGCCACACCTTCGCGGTTAACTTTCTAAAGACTAGCAATAACATTGCAAAGCTGCGTCAGTTACTTGGGCACAAAAGCATTAGTATGACAATGTCATATTTGCGCTGCCTTCCCGTAGATGAAATGAGGGGAGATATTGAAAACTTAAGTATTGATAATTTGATTTAAATAAGGTACAGTTTTAAAAGACCTTTTTATCAATTTAAGACACTTATTTGCAGCAACTATCAATAAGATTTTGATAGTAAACAGGTCCATGCAACATGGTCGTAGAAAACAACCTGATTTCTAAAAAACCCTTATTCTATAAGCCTTTTGTGCCCCCAGCAGGATTCGAACCTGCGACCGTCTCCTTAAAAGCAATTAACCCAACAAGAATTCTGTCAAATTTCTAAATAAGCCTTATAAAATATAGCTCATTTCGGAATAGGGAGAGCATTCACTATCGACTCTGGTACAGAAACAGGCACTGGACAAATGTGATAACAAGGGTGCTATGTTGTATATGCTGCCAAAAAGTGAAGAGTTAAAAAATGGACATACAATACGTGGCTACCCGGTTTTATGATTATTTGACTCACATTAAAGGCTACTCAAAAGAGACCATTAGAAGGTATAAATATGTTATCAATTTGTACTGCAAGATTTCCAATATCAGTTCTCTTCAACAAGTTTCCCCTACCAATGTTCGTGGCTTGTTTTATCACGGCAGAACAGAGAGAAAATGGGCACCAAACACCTTCATCATTTTTCACAAATCACTCAAAGTATTCTTTCGATATTGCATTGAGCAAGGATTAATGCGAGAGAATCCACTGAATGATTTAGAAAAGCCCAAGGTTGAATTTAAGATTCCAGTTAAGTTAACAAAGCAAGAAGCATTAAGACTGCTTGAATTGATCTACAACTTTCCTAAGTGGGATCGCTACCTGCGAGCAAGAAATCATGCTTTGTTCTCAACTTTTGTACATGCAGGATTAAGACGAAGTGAGCTCATACACCTGCAATATTCTGATGTCGATTTGGATAACCACACAATCTTTGTCCGACAAGGAAAAGGCGCGAAAGATCGAATGATTCCTATTTCACCTGCACTTGCTGTTACTCTTCATCGCTACACAGATGAACGAAATAAGGCACATAAATCCTGTCCTGAATTCTTTGCTTCATCAAAAGCAGATAAAGGAATAACGCTTGATGGACTAAAGCACTTGATTGATCAAGTGTGTAGAATAACAGGCGTTAAATTTTCTTCACACAAACTTCGTCACACTTTTGCAACACTCATGCTTGAAGGGGGCTGTGATATTTACAGTCTTTCAAAGATGATGGGTCACACAGACATCAAGACAACAACGATCTACCTTTCTGCAAGTATCGAACACTTAAGAACACAGATTGATAAGCATCCACTGAATTGGGCGGTTTAATAAATTGAAACAGTACTTTATAGGTAGAATTAGTTTTTAAGATTCTTACGTGCCTGTCGCATGATATTTTCTCTTCCATCACTTGGATTTACTTTTTTTGCCGCCTCAAAAAGAGCATCTTTTACAACTTGCTTCTTTTCGTTTGGAAACTCTTTTTGAAGCTGATTTACTGCATAATTAACTTCATATTTCTCTTTGAAACTAATTAAATAGCTGTCTGGTTTACCAGTGTTTTTCTTGTTGTCTGACATATAAAAAATATTATAACAAAGATATTCTCTTACTGTGGTTTATGCAACTGGGCGCGGTAACAACTGGTGTTGATTGAAGTGCTTGAATCGTACCATTTAAATCTGTGAAATTATGTTCCGGATGTATGCACTTCTTCCATATCCCCGGTTTGGAAACTACCGTTAAAAATTATCTCGATCTGGATTTACGTGATTAAAAGATATTGTTGATTTAAATTTTTCTAAATCATGTTAATATAGTAATCTGATTAATCATGACTCAGACATTTTATTCCGTTCTCAAACTCTTTACAGGATTTGCAATCGCTGCTTTAATTGCCCTGTATCCAACGGTTAACCATGCGATAATTACAGAAGCAATAACTGCCAAAATAAATACCCATACTGTAATATTAATTCGGTAAACAAAATTGTTAAGCCAGCTATTCATCATATAATACGCAACCGGTACAGCAATTGCAAAGGCAACAATTATGAGTATGGTAAATTCCTTTGAGAAAAGATAAATGATGTTGGTTACTGAAGCACCTAATACTTTTCTAATACCAACTTCTTTTGTTCGTTGCAGTGCCATAAAAGAAACTAGGCCATACAAACCAAGGCATGAAATAAAAATAGCGATGCCCGCAAAAATTTTATACAATAATGAAAGCTGGTTTTCCTGTTTATAAAAATCATTAATGCGGTCATCCATAAACGTGGGTGCATAAACATACTCAGGAAAGAACTTGTTCCACACCGTTTCTATTTTTTTTGTAACAACAGTTAGCTGCGGTGTATTTAATTTAATACCCGTATAATTATAACGAACATTGCGTTCACCAATAACAAGCGGCTTAACTGCTTCGCGTAAAGAATTGGTTTTAAAATCTTTTACCACGCCAACAATTGGCCGCCATGCTCCGCCTATTCTTATATCATGGCCAATTACATCCTGCGGATTTTTTACACCTAATTTTTTAACCAGCGTTTCATTTACTACCACTTCTTTCAGCGTATCACTCTTACTATAAGTTTTTCCCGCAATAATTTTTAAACCATAAGTTTTAAAATAATCTTCATCTCCAAGCTTTCTATATACTTCAAAGTTTTCATCAGGCTTATGATCGTAAGCAAAATTGCCGCTGCTGTTACTTTCAGATGAAGGAACATCAGAACTAAAACTTACAGATTGTACACCATTAATTGCAAGCAATTGTTGTTTGAAAGCAGGCTGGCGCATATTTACTGAGCTATCAACATTACTGTTGAGCACAAGCACTGCTTGTTTATTAAAACCAAGGTCTGCATTATGCACAAAATTCATTTGACTAATGGCAATTATGGTTCCTGTTATTAATATTTGCGAAATGGCAAATTGAGTAATTACCAGCCCTCTTCTTAATGAAATGCCGCCAACATTTGCAGAAGTGATTTTATTTTTTAAAGCAAGCGCCGGTTTAAAACCAGATAAAATAACTGATGGATAAGCACCGGCTAAAATGGTTACAACAATCGTTACAATAAGCAAGAATACAATAACAGGCACATTCAACAGGCTTAACTTTTCCTGTATTAAAGCAATATTTTTTATGTATGGAAGGCATAATGCCGCAATTACCCCGGCAAGTACAACAGCGGTTACAACAATAATAAATGTTTCTCCCATTAGCTGGCGAAACAACTGTTTTCGTGTACTGCCCAATACTTTTTTTATACCCACTTCTTTCGACCTGCCAACTGCCTGTGCAGTGGATAGATTAATGAAGTTGATGCAAGCCATAATGATAATAAAGATGCCGATCAATGAAAGCGTCCACAAAGTTGTTTTGCTGGTGATGTGGTCTCCGAAATTACCCATGCTTGTATTAAAATGTATATCACTTAACGGGCGCAGATAATCATACCTTCTGAATATATCTTTTTTATCAGCGTTATAATGTTCATTGCTGAAAGCGATCAGGCGTTTATTGATGGTCGCAACAGAAACATTTTTCGGCAACAACATAAACGCTTGGAAACTGCTTGTAACGCTTCCCCACCTTGTTGTATAGCCATATATATCCGGGTATTCTTTCATTGTTTCATAAGAAGCAATAACGCCAATTGGGAAGTCTGTGTTCAGCGGAATATCATCTAAAATGCCTTCTACTTTTACCGTGGCTGTATTGTCAATTTTCAAGAATTCTCCTATTGCTGATTGCCAGTTACCAAAATATTTTTCGGCAATTTTTTTTGTAATGACTGCTGTGTTTGGATTTTTTAACACCTCTGCATTGCCAACAAGCCATTTATATTGAAATATTGAAAAAAAATTTGGATCAGAAAAATACATAGTGTTCTCTTCAATAAATTTTTTGTTCGAAACATCGTTTATATTATTTGCATTAAATGCAGCTACCTGGCAATTATAATTCAGGTATAGCTGGCCAACAATCACATCTTTAAATTGTGCACGCAAAGCATCATAAGCAGGATAAGGCATGCCTTCCATATAAGAATCGCCTTCCGCGCTTTTTATTTTTGCCGCCACATGGTAAATACGGTTATAGTTTGGTTGAAATGTATCATAGCTCAACTCATATTTCACAACAACAAACAACAACAGCGAAGCAGCAATGCCTACTGCAAGGCCGCTTATATTAATAGCAGCATGCGCTTTGTTCCTTTTTATATTTCTGTATGCAATAGCGAGATAATTTTTAAACATAAAAATAGATTTAGTAAAAGGGATAGGTGGAGACACACTTCACCTTCCGACTGAATGAGGTTTCAACACACATGCCAACGCTGAAATGCTTTGTGGATAAGGGATTTGCAGTTTCAGGTTGTATAAAAATGTTCGGAAATGAACAATACGGTGTGCGCTTTTTTAAGGTGTTAGGGTTGCCGGTGCCAAAGAATTAATTAAGATATATCTTCATTGGATAGTGTTTTTAGTTGCCATTAACTATGTTCGGCTTCCGTCAATACTATTTTCTGACCTATAAGCATATCCAGGAATTAGGCGGATGTGTAAAGAAGAAATGAATGGGATTATTGCCGTCAACTTTTTATTAACAATATATAGGAGTGTGTAAATTTATATAATGGGAATTTTAAATAAATATAAAATCAATCTATTGCGTCGATATAAAGTAAATTATAGCCATGTTGTTACCATTGTAGTAGTAGTTGGACTGATACTACTATGTTTAAGCAATATACGTTTTTATGGCATGCAAATATCTCAGTGGGATTTATTGTTAATGTCAGGAGCTGTTGTTTTTATTATAGCTATTCCAATGGCATTCAAAATTCCAGCTAAATTTGATGAGATGCTTAATCGCCTCGTGCACAGAGGCGCATTAGAAAATAATACGAAGAAGTTAGAAAACTTAAAAACAGATTTACAACATAGTGCCCGTAAGCTGGCAATTATTATGGGTATAGTTCTTGCAATTAGTTTGCTGCTTGCATTTATATATAGGTTTCATTTTTCAAGAATTCTCATTACTATTTTAGAAACTGCTGGTGGCTTTATTGCCGGTACACTCTTTGGTTATATGTGTGGGTTTGGCCGACTTGGCCTGTTAATTAGGAAACACCACGTTTTACTTAAAATACAACCCGGCCATCTTGATGACGTTGGGGGACTTAAACCGGTGGGAGAATTTTATTTTCACCAAGCAATGGTGGTAGCCATGCCTGCAGTTTTCTTGGCCGTGTGGTTATTATTTTTTCAATTTGGATTTCCTCGTTATAGTGGGTGGAAAACATTGTATGCCATTTTTCTAAGCATAAATATTGTATTGGAAATTCTAGTTTTTGTTGTACCATTATTGTCTTTTCATAGCATGATGGTAACAGAAAAGCAGAATGAATTGGAGGAAGCTGATAAGTTGAGTAAAGAGATAGCAATTGTTGAACACCAATTAACACGGGAACAGGATGTACAGAAAAGAGAACTTATTAAAGACCGCTTGTCTTCTATGACAAAAGAATATTGGGACATAGAAAAATTACCTACCTGGCCTATATCAAAAAGAACTAAAAAACTTTTTAAACGCAATAACTTTACATTGCTGATGCCTTTAGTGATAGATATAGTAGGTAGAACTAGTGTTGGTCAAACTTCCTTGTGGCAAGACATTTCTGGAATAGTTGAAAAAATATTTAAGTAATCCTGCTTTCAATTGAAACTAAAATATTGAAACATAGTGCAAATCAATAATGTAGCCTATGTTAATGCGGAATCGTTTACTTCATCTTTTATACTTTCTAGACAATCAACATCACTTCTTGACGCCTAAAATAGCTTCTGCTGGCTGACTATTTTTACTATTTCATAAGATTGTATCGCACTGATAGACGAAGTCAGAACTAAAGCTTCGGTTATACCAATTACTAGTGTTCAGTATAATGCACGAGCAGCATAGGCTAAGTTAAATTTCTCTCCCTTATTAGCATCTCTAAATTTTCATTTAGGGAATACAACCATTCTGTTGCAAAAATGCCTTTACAGCGGGGTCATTACCATTTGCCAATAAAACTGCTTGTGCGATTTTTTGATCTGTATCAATATCATTTATTGACAGAATAGAAAATAATTTTCTTAAATAAGTTTGTCCCCCTGCCAGTGCATCGCGATTTATTTGAAGAATAATTGCCTGCTTACACACATCTCCATTAGCATATTGTGTTCCGAAATTTTCTAATGGCAGAGTACTATTCATTTCCCAAAGACTAGGTAACGTAGTCAATATTTGAGTTTGTCCATTTTCAACTTTTTGAATGTCTGTAAATTGAACACTAGGACAAAGCAGAGGTAATATATTCGAGGGGTTTGCAAACAAACGTGCCACCATTTCTTCGAACCAGCTATCATGTGGTTTTAAATATAGCCGGTCAATAATATGCTGAAATTCATGAAACTCTATAGGAAGACAATCAGAAGGCATAACAGTATTGTAATAATAATTAATATTCCCTTTTGAAATACCAGTAATACTCGGTAAAGGATTTACAGCATTTTCTGTTACACTGATGTTATGCCCCCATGCACAAGCATCAACACCTGCACCGCAGTCGGCTTGCAAATCAGTTATGTTGTCATAAACCGTAACACAGAGTAAATTCAATGGATCAGATGGATCTTTAAAATCAAAAATCGGCAATGCACTAACATTATTTGTTTGAATTTGAAACTGTATATTGTTCAAAAAGATAATCCGATCGTATGAATAATGAAGCAACGTGACGGGAGTATTAATTGCGGCAAAATCTCCATACAGAAACACGCGCTCTGTAGCTTGATTCAAACTGGATAAAATATTATCCAGCGTGTTTGTGCGAATATCAAAACACTGATACGCTTTATTTTTATACTTTGGTATAATTAGTTGATTATTCCCACAGGTAAATGGTGTGGTTGGAAGAATAAATAAGTCGCCAAAATCGTATCTATTATTTTGTTCATCTAATTCATCTATACTATGTCCAACATCAGCCTCTGCAAACAAATGAACACGTTTATTACCCCATCCTGATGCAAACTTCCATTGAAATGATACAGTGGTTTGGTCACCGGGAGATAGGGTAACGGCAGGAAGAGAGTTACTTGGAGGAGCATACGCAATTCCAGCAATCTCAAAGAAGATTGAAATTTTCGCATCACTTGCTGTGACTTTGCCATTATTTTTTACAACTAGATTAATATTCATTACATCACCTTCCTGAGGTGTGGAAGGACTAAAAGATCCTTGTGTAATAATTAAATCGGGCTTGCAACTGCTCAACAAGAATAAAAGAAAAACAAAAGTGAATAAATTTCTGTGTACGCTAGCGCTTTTATTTCGATTATGAATCTTTAACATGGTTTAAAAATTATCCTTTTTTACATTGATCTTAAAGAAAATTAATAAGCATATTTAAAGCCTTCCTGTTGATATCAAATTGACATTAGAAATCAGTTAAATAACCTCCGAGTAATGAAACACTGTTTTCTACTTTCGAATGAATGTCTGTCAATGTGCTGAAGGACTCTAAATCTTGTTTCCTGTATTTGCTTTTCATTGTTGGGAACGAAAACGAACAAGTAGAATACAATCAATAATACTAATGCTAATTCTGTTAAGAGAATAGCCGCTTGTTTGCGATTAAGTGAAAAAAACTTATTCATCGCTATTCAAGTTTATTTAATTACGCTTTCCAAAGATTGTTCCGTGCAGCTCAATTAAAATTCAACTAACTCATCTTGCAAATTTGCATCACCGGCTGTATAACTTACACCATCTATTTTTAACCCTTCAGCATTAAGCAGCGTGATAGTTCCACCTTTGTTACTAAGTTGTGCCCCCCGACCAGTGAGTGTGATTTTTAATGTATCTGCCCCGGGTATAGTTTTAGCGGTTATTGTATCGCGGTTTACATTTTTATCTACAATGCTCCAACCGGTAAGATCAATATCCTGATTACTTTTATTGAGTAAGATGACACTTTCTTTTCCAACGTCATCATCTTCCGGATTTACCATTGCAGCTATAATTCGTATTGGAGTTTCCTGTTCAACAGGTGGCGCTGTAATTGGATCACCTGTTTGATCATCTGTATGAAAACTTTGTACCTGGAATGCAATGAAAATAGCAACCCATTGTTCGCGCGACGGAAAGTAGATCATCAATGCACCATCCTGCCATACGCCATTATCTTTTTTGTATGATCCATCGTTGCCTTGATTCATGTGAATATCATGAATACCGTTCCCTGGAGTAAAATGAAAATATTGATCTGCTGCATTTTCAGGTCCCCACTTATCTCCCCATGCATATACAACAGCACCGTCTTCATCCATTGCCTGTGTGACATAGAAGTCGAGTTTTTCATTGATGTCATTGTCAGCACCAGGACTGTTATATGGAATTGGCTTCAGTTCCTGAACATCAAACATATTGCGACGAATAAAATCAACTGCAAGACCTCCGGGAGCACTTTGTAAATGAGTGTAGCCTGCATTAAGATTTGCAGATTTTATTGCATCAGTAATTTCATGATGATAATCATGATCCATGTAAAAAAGCACTTCAGGTGGACTCACTTGTGATTTTACATTTATTGCAATACGGTATGAGGTACCATCAGCATTAATTAAGATTTGGAAGTGCTCGTTACTGGAAGAAGCCATTATTTTATTAACTGCTTTTCCCTTTAATACTCCATAAGATTGTAGTGGCATAATTCATAAGTTTTTAAATGAAAAGAACAAATATTTTTACAGAATTTATTTCAGGGGTTTGAATTGAGATGTTCTCTAAAATGTTATATATGGTTTGATTAAACTAATCGTTGCAGGACCAATGCCCGGCACATTATCAAGATCGTTAGCAGTTGTAAAATTGCCATGACTTGTTCTAAAATCAATAATGGCCTGCGCTTTTACAGTTCCAATGCCCGGCAATGTTTCCAAATCAGATAATGTAGCTGTATTGACATTAACTGTAGCCGGTATAACGGTACTTTCAATTTTATGCCAATGCCCCAATGAATCCGCTTCAAAATCTACCGTTCCATCCCATCCTGTCGCATAAATTGCTTTTGTAATGGTATAGTCAACAAACTTTTTTTTAGATAACCCGGCTTTTACTTTAATTGCAGGCCGTGTTTCTGATACTGACTGTTGCAGCATGTCTAAAATTCCTTTATTTGGATGTCCATAATCCCAAGCGGTAAATGCCAATTTTCTTGTCGAATCGCCGGAGCCAATTAATGCAATTTCAGGTGTCACCTTATCCAACAGTTCCTGTGTCGTTCCATTTTTCGAACCATGATGCCCGACAACGTACACATCTGCATCAAGTAAAGAAGTGCCACTATACTTTGATACCAGGTCATGAATAGCTACCGTCTCAAGATCACCTGTGATAAGTAGTGATGAAGCTCCATAGTCAATCCGGATCACTAATGAATGATTATTCTCATCAATAAAATCACTGTCAGCCCACCCTGGGTTAATTGTAGAAGTACCCCACAGAATTCTTATCACAGGATCAGTGCCTGAACATGTAACCGGATCAATCATCGCATCTGTTAAACCAGCGCTGCTTATCTCACTAGTAGTTATGGCTTCTAACCCGATATCATTAGATGGATCAGTATCAGCTTCTGAATTCTGTGCATCACGATGTAGTTTTATTTGTCCTGATTTTCCTGAGCCATGCTCTAATCCGTCCGTTACCGCATTCTTAATGGTGTATACAGAATCCAGAATAACTGAAACACCACGCGTGTGATCGATATGTGGATGCGTGAGATACACACATTGAAAAGTATGATTAAGATCAGAACGCTTATCAAAAAAATCATTGAGAAAAGATTTTAAGCTATCTGATGAATGGAAGAGTGGATTTGTTTCTCCACCGGCATCAATCAAAATAGCAGCACATGGGAATTCAACTAATGTTGCACAGCCTTGGCCAACGTTAATGAAGTGTACCCGCATTTGGCCTTTGACAGAAAATATGGAGACAAGCAAAAGAAGTATATATAAATGGGCAATT
>JABDGW010000042.1 GCA_013285855.1 Bacteroidota bacterium | reverse complement strand
TATAATTGTTGTAACCTGGTTTGTGCCGGTATTAATAAATCCATCAACAACCAGATAATTATTTTTTGCCTGCAATGCCGGCGGATTATATGGCTTTACGCAATGCGCAAAAACAATTACAATAATTATTGCTGAAAAATATTTTAAGCTGTATTGATTCATTTTAACTTAAAATCTTATGTTGTAGGTTACAAAAGGAATTGCCGATCCGAATATGCTTAGCTGGTATCCTTTTGCATTGCCATTTTGTTGTATGAAATAAACCGAATAAACATTCTGCCTCCCCGTTAAATTATAAACACCAAACGACCATGAATTATGAAATTTTTGATGTATTTTATGATTGCCATCTATGTTCATAGAAATATCAGTTCTGAAATAATCAGGAATTCTGTATGCATTCCTGTCTGAATAATATAAGCCTGTTGTTCCGCCTGAATTAAAAACGGCAAGCGGCAAAGTAATTGGCCTGCCCGTGCTGTAAACAATATTTACAGAAAGATTATAACGATGCGAGAACTGGTAATTGGAAATAAAATTTACGTTGTTGGGTTTATCAAAAGCTGCGGGATAATAAGCACCATTGTTTACTATTTCGCCTTGTGAAAGATCATCAGATTTTAATAAAGTTCTTGAATAAGTATAGCTGAGCCAGCCGTTTAATTTCCCTGCATTTTTCTTTATCAGAAATTCTATTCCATACGCCTGGCCTTTTGTTGCAATAACATCTGTTTCTATATGCGGATTCAAAATAAGATTAGCGCCGCTTCTGTAATCAAGATAATTTTTTGTTTGCTTATAATACGTTTCAATAGAAACTTCAATTGTATTTGATTTAAAGTTTTGATAATAACCTAAAGAAACCTGGTAGCCGCTTTGAGGTTTGATATTAGGATCGCTTAATTTCCAGATATCGGTTGGAGAAATGGTTGTTGTATTGCTTAATAAATGTATAAACTGCTGCGTTGTATTATAGCTTATTTTAAAAGATGCATTGTCTGATAAACTGTAACGTGTGCTGATTCTGAATTCGGGTGCAGTGTAAGTTTTTATGTTCTTACCTTTCTCATAATTTGTAACACTGGCTATAGTAGTTGAATCTTTCGGAATGCCATCAACATAACTATTAACTGTATGCGGACCGAGATAATTATACACTGAATAACGCAAACCCGCATTTATTGAAAATTTTGAAGTAACTGTATATTCATCACCCAGATAAACGGCACTTTCCAAAGCCTGTTCAGTTTGTAAAAGGGTTGGAATAACAAGAGATTTTTCTCCTTCAGGTGCTAGAGATCCCGGGTGCAGTTTGTAATAAATACTGCTTATTCCAAAATCTAATTTATGTTTACTGCTAAGCGAATAAGTAAAATCGGTTCGGAAATTATATTGATTAATATTGAACCCAAGCTTAAATGCATTTACTTCATTTTTTTCAGAGCTTACTGCATAATCATAATGATCTGCACCGCCGGTAATTACCATAAAAAGCTTATTGTTGAAAATATGTTTCCACTTAAGATTTGCATTTTTATTGCTGTAGGTATATAATGTGTCCTTGTCTAATCTAAACCTGTCGTTACTAAAATAGCCGGTTAAATACAAAGAATTTTTTGCGTTGATAGTATGCGTGATGCGCAAGGTAACATCGTTAAAGTTTGCTGTACTGTTGTTATAAGCGCTGTTTGGAATTTCATTCAATATCCAGTCAGAATAAGTACTTCTTACACTTGCAATAACGGATGTTTTATCTTTTTGCAACGGGCCTTCAATATAAAACTTGCTTGTAAGCGGGCCGATGCCTGCAGCGCCTGTCCATTTTTTTGTATTACCATCTTTAACATCCACATCAAGTACAGAAGATAATCGTCCACCATATTTTTCAGGAATAGAACTTTTATATAATTCAATACTTTTAATAACATCAGGATTAAATGAAGAAAAAAATCCAAACAGGTGAGATGAATTATAAACAGTCGCATCGCTGAATAATATTAAGTTCTGATCAACCGAACCACCGCGAACATTAAAGCCATTACTTGCTTCGCCAACAGAAGTAACGCCTGGCAATGTGAGTATAACTTTTGAAATATCTGCTTCGCCAAAAACAACAGGAAATTGTTTAATTGTTTTAATGCTTACAATGTTTGCGCCCATTTGCAAACCTCTTGTGTTTGAATTTTTTTCTGTTCTTACAGTAACCGCTTTAAGATTGGCAACATATTCTTCCAGCTCTATATTCAGTTTCCCGTCTCCGTTTAATATTACCTGTCTTTTTGTTTGCTTCATGCCTGTAGATAATATATTTATTGTGTGGTAACCTTTAGGCATATTGATAGAAAAATAACCATACTGATCTGTGTTTACGCCGATGCGGGGTGTATCAATATAAACTGATGCACCAATAATTGGTTCGCCTGATTTAAGATCACGCACATACCCTGCAATAGTTGCATTGCCTGTGCCCGAACCTTTACCGATATACAATAATTTATTTTCGATGGATACCCGCAGTTCTTCTTTTGGTTCTTCTGTAATTTCTTCAGCGTTTTCTGCGTGTGTTGAATCAATTTTCTGTACTGGTGAAAAATAATCAGCAGGAAAACTGGTTTGTACGATCAATTTATTTGTTATAAAAACACGGCTAAGCGAATCAACTGCAAAATGCAATGTTGAACCTTTTAAAACAGAATCTAATAATTGCTGAATAGTAAAATTGTTTGCAATAATATTAACCTGGATAGAATCAGTTTCTGACTTATCAAAATAAAAATGATATGGATAACCGGCTTCAATCTTATCAGCAAACTGCGAAAAATTCAACCCTTTATATTCTCCGTTTATCAATTGAGGGTTTTGTGCAAATGCGTTTGATAAAAGAATTAAAAATAAAAATGTTGTTATACTATATCGAAGCATTATTTCTGAATTTGGTCATAGTAAGCTGATGTTTTTATAAGTGCATCTTCAAAGTTTTTTTTAAACTTAATCTTATTTGCAGCTATAAATTTTTTCAGCTCACTTCTTCTTTCTTTAAAAACATTTAATACTGATTTTTCATTATCAACTTTATATAATTTATTATCAGCATAAATATAGTACCAGTCGAATTCTTTATAGTAGCTATCGTTCTCATCTAATTTGGAAGACAGCACCAATTGCTTTTCTTTTTTTGCAAACACCGCTGTTTTATAATGATAAAGCACCTGGTAAAAACCCGCGGTTTCTGGCAGAGAAAAACCATAATTATTACCGGCATTGATAAACCGGCTGCTATCAATAATAAAATAATCGAGTTTTGATGTAACCAGTTTTATGGGAAAATTTTTTGTGTAATCAAGAATCACAAGCTCGTTTGTTACAAGATCAAAACGCATGGAAACGCCATTGTATAAATTGCCATCATAATAAACGGAACCGCTTAAGATATCAGAAGATTTAAAATAAGGAGATCCTGTTACATTATGGCCGCCATATAAATATTCGCTGCCGTTGTATAAACCTGCATTGCCTTTAACACTACCATTAAATAAAACAGCAACATTATTTTTTGTTTGCGCATCAGTAAGGGAATCCTGCAAAGACAGTTGGGCATTAGCTTTAAACAAGCATATAATAAACAAAACAGTAAAAATATATCCAGGCAGACTTTTATGAAACTTCACTTTTGTACAATAAGTTTTATTAAAACAAGCATGATAAGCCATCAAAATAAAGCATTTAGTGTAAGCAAAAAAATTATATTGATGAGAGGATGATCTTACCGGTTAAACTGAGTATTAATTTCAAAGTTTGTATAAAGAAGAAATTTTTATTTCACAGTTTTGCAGCATGGCTTCAGAAAAAAATATAAAAGATTTAAGAATAGTTTTTATGGGCACGCCTGAATTTGCTGTTGCATCTTTAGATGCTTTGGTAAATGAGGGTTGTAATATTATCGGCGTAATAACAGCGCCGGATAAACCGGCAGGCAGAGGGATGCAACTACAGCAAAGTGCTGTAAAAAGATATGCACTTCAAAAAAATTTATTTATTCTTCAGCCGGAAAAACTAAAGAACCAATTATTTATTGATGAATTGAAGTTATTGAACGCAGATATACAAATTGTGGTTGCATTCCGCATGTTGCCCACAATAGTTTGGAACATGCCGCCAATGGGAACCATAAATGTACATGCATCATTATTGCCGCAGTATCGCGGGGCTGCACCAATAAATTGGACAATTATAAATGGCGAAAAAGAAACAGGCATAACAACTTTTAAATTGCAACAGGAAATTGATACAGGTAATATTTTAATGCAGGAAAAAATTCCGGTTGGTGAAAATGAAACTGCCGGTGAATTGCATGATCGTTTAAAAATTCTTGGTGCGGATGTGTTAGTTAAAACAATTAAAGCAATTGCAGATAAAAGCATAAAAGAACAGCCTCAAATCATGATTCACGATTCACAATCCGCGATAAAACATGCACCAAAAATTAATGCTGAAACTTGTAAGATTGATTGGAATGAAAATGCCGATAATATTTTTAATTTGATCCGTGGATTATCGCCTTATCCTGCTGCATTTACTTATTTGCATGATAAAATGCTGAAGATATATTTTGGTAAAAAAGAAATAGAGCACCATCAATTTACCAGCGGCGATATTAAAACGGATGGAAAAACTTTTTTAAAATTTGCATGTGCTGATGGATTTATTCATTGCACAGATATACAGTTGCAGGGTAAAAAAAGAATGATGGTTGAAGATTTTTTGCGTGGCTACAGGGTTATTAATTAACGGCCTGAAAATAAATTGACAATTACATTATACCAAGCGCCAACGAAAAATTGGTAACGATACCGGGCAAAGCCATCCATAAAAATTGCGGATAGAAGAGTATAAATAAAATGAAGATACCAACCCACATTAAAAAATATAACCAGTATTTTGAAGATGATTTGCGCTGATCCATCAGGAAGAATTTTTACAAAAATAATAGCATACAAATAATTACTGCTAAAAATTTTATGATTAAGCTTTATGCGTAATAAACTTAATTTTCAAATCACAGTTTATTCAATGTTATTTTTGCGTAAATTATTTCTTGTTCGTTGGTATAGCACGAAGATTTTGTTCTACTGGAATATTCTTAAATTGTACATTTACCAAATAATATCAAACCATCCATTTTCCTTATTACAAACCGATGCTTTATAAATAATTATTGAATTCTTTTGATCATTATTTATAACTAAGAAATCACTAAAGAAATTTTGACGCTGTCAATAATTTCTTTGCGGGCAACAATTAACAGGCTTTATTTACAATCATTTTGCTTACTGCAACAAGAAAATTATTTTATGAAGAAGTCTTTACCCAAAGTATCTTATTACGCTATTCTTTCTATGTTCTTTATTTTGTTCAGCACTGTAAACAGTTCTGCCCAAAATGCATTAACTGATTATGTGCTGTATGTAAATCCTGTTTCGCAGCCTTATCATCAGGGCTCAGGTTATGGCGTGGAGATTCACAGCAATTCAAAAATACTTTCAGGAAATATTGGAAGCTATTATTCCATAAACACAACAGGCCCGGTGAATATTTACGGCAATATAAATGGCGGCAGCACAATTGATCTTGAATGGAACAATATTGTAAAAGGCAATATAACTGCCGCTAATAATTATAATTACAACAAAAATGTTTTTCAGGCTGATTATGGGTTTTCATTACAAGGCAATCTTGACGTAAAAGGAAATATATCTGTTAATAAAAGTAACAGTACGGTAAATGGCATTGTTACGCATCCTTCCAATACAAGTTATTCCGGCCCTGTTCCAACAAAAGAAATAAAAGGAACGCCATCTTTGCCTGTGCTTCCGCCAAATGGAGTCATAACAAATTTTGCAGCCTGTGGCAAAACGAATATCATCAAAAGCCAAACGATAACGCCCGGGGCTTATGGTTCTATCAAACTTACCGGTAATAGCATTATTACTTTTTCAGGTCCAGGTGTTTATATTTTCAGTTCTGTTTCAAATTCCGGCAGTTTGAACAAGTTTGTTTATGATTTTAAAAACAGCACGGATGGAGTTATTAAAATAGAAGTTGTTGGCGATGTTAATCTCGGGCAATTCCAGGCATCATTAAAAAATGGTGGCAGCGAATCCCGTATTTATGCAGAAACACATGGCAATGGCAGTTCCTGCCATTTTGGTGCTTATGCATTCACAATGGATAACTGCTCAAATACAACTTCAGATTGGAAAGGAACTATCTACGCTCCTTACGGAGGAATAAATATTGGATCATCATCCGGTTCGTCAACTGTAGAAGGCGCATTATGGAGCACTACAAAAATCACGATCAATAATGGAGTACAGCTCACGCTTGTTGCTTTTAAAACATGCACGCTGCCAAATGTAAATGCCGGCGATAACAAAATAATTGCCTGCACTGTTTCTTCTACCGTAACCTTAAATGGTTCTTCAACAACGCCTAATGTTCAATATAGCTGGCAGGCTATTGACACCGGGTTTATTGTTTCCGGCGCAAATACACCAACGCCAATTGTTTCAAAGGCCGGTGCTTATGTATTAACTGTAACCTCGGCTGGCGGGTGTTCATCAAAAGACACCACAATCGTAATGTCATCATGTATTGTTCCTTATTATCCGCCGCCTGATAGCGGCAAAACGCATGATTTGATAGGGTCTGAACTGAATGCTTTATATGATAATGGCAATACAGTACAGGATACAGCTCAAAATATTTTTACATTGTTAGGTGATAGTGTAATAATAGACATTATTGCAATACAAGGTAAGCACGATCAGTTATTGTCACTGCTGCAAACACCGCAATATGGCTTAACTGATCTTATAGATAACGGTCCGAATTCTTTAACCATAACAGGAAAATATCCTGTAGTAAATTTAAAGAAATTAGACAGCCTTCCTGACCTGATTAATTATTGCAGACCTGCATTTCCACCTGTTCCTGCCGTAGGTGTAGTTAATTCAGCAGGTGATACAGCACTCTATTCTGAATTAGCACGCAATGGATTTAATGTAAGCGGGCAAGGAATAAAAGTCGGCGTTATTTCAAACAGTTATAATACTATTCCTGGCAATCCTGCACAAACAGATGTTTTAAACGGAGATTTGCCGGTAACAGGAGTTGCCGTTTTAAGAGAATACCCGTATGGCCGCGCAACAGATGAAGGACGTGCTATGCTGCAGATTGTTCATGATGTGGCGCCAAAAGCGCAACTCGATTTCAGAACGGGATTTATAAGCGCAGGAGATTTTGCGCAAGGCATAAGAGCTTTAAAAGATGATGGCTGTAACGTAATTGTTGATGACGTTACTTATATCACAGAGCCATTTTTTAAAGATGGCATAATATCCCAGGCAGTGAATGAAGTAACTGCTACCGGTGTTTCTTATTTTACTGCAGCAGGCAACTACGGAAATCAATCCTACATGAACAGCTTTAATCCTGTGGCTGCACCAAATGGCATGACTGGTTTTGCACATAATTTTTCAAATGGAGATATTTATCAGAGCATTTCACTGCCTGCCGGCACTTATACAATCGTGTTGCAATGGGATGATTCTGTTTATTCACTCAATCCTTCAAGTGGTGGCGCTAAAAATGACCTGGATATTTATCTTACTGATAACAGCGGTAATATATTGTTTGGATTTAACCGCAACAATCTTGGTGGCGACCCGGTTGAAATAATGCCATTTAATGTAACATCCAATTCGCAGGGAAATATAATGATCGTTAAAAGTGCAGGGCCAAACCAAAATATCCGTTTCAAATATGTAATATTCAGAGGTGAGGCAGTTATTAATGAATATAATTCCGGCACTTCTACAATTGTTGGCCAGGCAAATTCTGCCGGCGCGATGACGGTTGGCGCGGCGCTATATTCCAACACAACAGCTTATGGAGTTAATCCTCCAACTATTGCTTCTTTTTCTTCTACAGGCGGCACGCCGGTAAATGGAATAATTAGAAACAAACCTGATTTTGTTGGCCCGAATGGCATTAACACAACTGTTAATTTGGGTGGAGTAAATATTGATGGTGACCTCTTTCCTAATTTCTTTGGAACATCTGCAGCTGCGCCACATATTGCAGCTGTTGCTGCACTGATAATGGAAGCTAAGCAAAAGTTTTATAGCCAGAATGTTGATCCGCAACAAATGCGTTCCATACTTCAAACTACAGCAACAAACATGAGCAATCCTGGTTTTGATTATACTTCAGGTTATGGTTTTGTGCAGGCAGATTCTGCAATCAGATCTTTTGCTGCACCAACTCCATACATTACAGATCTTGTATTACCTGATCAAACAATAATTCCGGGCAAGCAGCCATTTGTTGTAACTGTAGAAGGAAACTATTTAAGCAAGACTTCACAGGTTTTATTCAGAGGTAAACCTTTGCAAACAACAGTTATCAGTTCAACTGAAGCCACTGCTACCATACCAACATTTACAGGCAATCCTGCGATACAGGTGTACACACCACCAATTGCTGCAAACAAAAATGATGGTGGCTATTCAGATTCTTTATTCTTCTTCTCAGCTGTTAAGAAAAATATTATTGTAACTGCAGATAATAAAGTAAAAAAATATGGTGAAAAACTTCCTGTTTTTTCTGTTGATATTTTGATTGATAGCATTCCATTCGACAGTACAACTTATACATTGCAGCAATTAGGGTTGGACAGCATTTACTATTCAACTCCGGCCACTGCTTTCAGCAATACAGGTATTTATTTTATAAAGCCAGCTATTGCGCTGCTTGATCCTAATGATTCTGCTGATGCCGGGTTACTGGAAGAATATAATTATACATTTAATGATGGATTGCTTTCTGTAAACAAATTGCCATTAAATATAACACCAAAGGATACAGCATTAAATTATGGTGATAAATTAGGTGGGTTTAATTACGCATTTAATTACCCCGATTCATTAATTGCAGATACAGATAAAGTTGTTTTTTTCAACGATGTTAAAACCGATTATTACAATCAACTGGCTAACCAGATAGCACTGGCCGATGCAAGAGTTCTTGTAAACGGAAGGCCGCTGGTGAATGCTGACCTCGCAAATCTTAGCTTTATAGCAAGTTCACGTTCGTTGGTAAACTCACGTCCGCTGGTAAATTCAAGGCCAATTGTTAACGCTGCTCCGCAACAGGATACAACATTTATTGTTGATCTTGCTGTTGGATCTATTTTTAATTATGAACAGGATTCTGCTTCAACTGTACTTGTAAACACACGACCACTTGTTAATTCCCGTGCGCTTGTAAACGGAAGGCCATTGGTGAATGGAACGGCAATGGTGAACGGCAGACCGTTGGTGAATGGCTCGTCGCTTGTCAATTCAAGTTCTGTTGGTGACAGTGCGCATTCCGATGTAGCAGTTATCATTGATTCAGAAGATGTAAATTCATCAGGCGATAATACCATAACATCATACAAGTCAATTACACTAATTACAGGTACAACAACAGGCATGTTTGCCATTGTGCCCGGCGCAGATCTTACTGAAAACTTTGATGTTTCGTATGGCCTGGGTTCATTAAACATTAAGCCACATGCGCTTGAGGTAAAAGCCAATGATGTAACTATTGTATATGGCAACAAACCAGTATTTGCTTCTGCAATTACGGGTTATCAATATAGTGATGACAGCAGCATTCTTGCTAATAAACCGACCTACACCATATTGAATTCTTACAACGTTGTTGTTAAAGACAGCATTATTCCTGCAGGAACATACAAAATTGTTCCGGGTAAATTATCGTTTGTTGGAGACACAGTAAATTATACACCGGATTATAAAGCAGGAACACTTATTGTAAAACCTGCATCATTAATTGTAAAAGCTGATGATAAATATTCTTATCCTTTTTACTCACTGCCAACTTTTACTTCAACCATTACAGGTTTTGTTGGAAAGGATAAGAGCACAATTATTTCTGGACCGGTATATACTTTGAGTCCACAGTGTTTGGGTGGACCAGGCCTTTATTCAATCATTCCATCTAAACTTGTATTAAAGATTCCGGGCAATTATACAATTACGTATGTAGCCGGCACTTTGTGCATTAATCCGTATATACTTTCCGCAAAGAATATACAGGTAAAAGTTGAATGTGCAGGGCCGGATCAAAGTAATTCAGGATTCAAATATGTTGCTCATTTTTCTTATACTAACAGTAACAGCACGCCTGTGTATATTCCTGTCGGATCAGACAATAGTATAAAAGTAAGCGGTGCATACAGCGGCCAGCAGCCACAGTTATTTATGCCCGGAAAAGGATATTTCGATATTTATTCAAATATATTGCCGGTAACATGGACAGTTAATTCTTATCAATGCGGATTTAAAGTAAGTTCAAAAGCTACGGCAACCTCTTCTTCGCAGCAATGCAATAACACATTTGCATCACGAAGTGACCAATCAACAGGTAAAACTCTTAATAAAATTCAGCAGCCTTTATTTAATATATATCCAAACCCTGCAATTAATAATGTTGCGATAACTGTTGTTAACGGCAAAATTGATGAAAAGAACATCAGCCTGTTTGATGTAACAGGCAAAGAATATCATGTAAAAATAATCAGTAGTTCAAACCATGAACTTGTTCTGGATCTTAAACACCTCACACCGGGTGCATATATGATTAAGCTAAACACCGGTAATGAATTGCATGTGTTCCGGATAGTTAAAGAATAGGTTCATTTAAATATTGAATTTAATTTTGAATAAGCGCATTAACACTGCGCTTATTTATTTAAGCTGTTCACATTTGGAAGCAGTATCAATTAATGTGATTATTTTTAAGTGTTTTCTTATAAGAACAATTTTACAATGCCGGAGCATTTAACTACTTCTTTTTAAAATATGAGAAAGGTTATTTTTTTTATTTGTTGTGTTTTGTTTGTTGGTGCTTGTTACTCGCAGGATGAAAAAACAGATAGTTTGCTTGCAGAGCTTAATAAAACAAATAAAGACAGCACAAGGATAAATATACTCAACCAAATTGCTGCAAGCTATTTCAATTCTTCTCCTGAAAAAGCAATTATGTATGGTCAGCAAGCCAAAAAACTGGCAGAAGATATTTCTTACAAGCATGGATTGGCCTATGCTTTAAAAAATATTGGACTGGCTTATTATATGCAGGGTGATTATATACAAACGCTAACTTACTGGAACGCATCATTAAATGGTTTTCAGGAAGCAAAGGATAAAACAGGCACCGCTAATATGTTGAGTAATCTTGGAGCGGTTTATTCAAACCAGGGCGATGATGAAAAAGCTTTGGACTATTATTTAAAGTCGCTGAAATATGCAGAAGAAATCAATGATACATTAAGGCTTGCAACAGTATTAAATAATATTGGTTCTGTTTATTTTAATAAAACCTCAACCCGTGATAACGCGCTGAGCTATTATTTAAAAGCTTTGCCTTACAGCGAAGCGCTTGAAGATGATGATGCTATCGGAACCATTACGGTGAATATCGGGGAAATTTATCTTGATAAGAATGAAGACTCGCTTGCCCTGGAGTATTTTCAAAGATCAGTTAAGGCGTATGCGAACTCCAAAAATCTTCCTTATTCATTAAATGATATTGCAAAGATTTATGAAAAGAATAAAGATTATACAACAGCACTTAAATACCATCAGCAGGCACTTGATATATCAAAAACTTTATCCGCTAAACTTGAAATGTCGCAGTCTTACCAGGGCATAGCAACAGTTTATTCTTATTTAAGAAATACATCAAAAGCACTGGAAGCTTATAAAAATGCAGAGCTTATAGCAAAAGAAATAGCAGCGAATTATGAGTTGGAAAAAATTTACAAAGGCCTGGCAGATACTTATGCTGCGTTGCATGATTATCCTGATGCGTATAAATACCAGGCATTACTTACTTCAGTAAAAGATACTTTGTATAATGCCGAAAAAGATAAGAAGCTTGCATTTCTGCAGTTCAATTTTGAAATGCAAAAAAAGCAGGGCGAAATAGATCTGCTTACTAAAGATAAAACACTTAAAGATCTTGCATTAAGAACACAAACAACTGCAAAAAATTCTTTGATTGCTGTACTCTCATTGGTAATGCTGCTTGTATTTATATTGTTCAGAAATTACCGCATTAAAGACAGAACAAATACTTTACTCGATACGCAGAAAAAAGAACTGGAGCAAACACTAAGTGAGCTTAAAACAACCCAGGCACAACTTATACAGTCAGAAAAAATGGCTTCGCTAGGCGAGCTTACTGCGGGCATTGCACATGAAATACAAAATCCTTTAAACTTTATAAACAATTTTTCTGAAGTTAATAAGGAAATGCTTGAAGAATTAAAGGATGAACTTGAAAGAGGTAATATTGAAGGAGTAAGCTCAATTGCAAATGATGCCATTAATAACCAGATGAAAATTATCAATCATGGCAAACGTGCTGATGCAATTGTAAAAGGCATGCTGCAGCATTCAAGAAAAAGCAAGGGGCAAAAAGAGCAAACAAATATTAATGGCTTGTGTGAGGAATGCCTGCGCTTAAGTTATCATGGCTTTTGTGCAAAAGACAAAAGCTTTAATGCAGATTTTAAAACTGATTTTGACAACAGGATCGAAACAATAACTGTTGTTTCGCAGGATATTGTAAGAGTTCTGCTCAACCTCTTTAACAATGCATTTTATGCAGTGGATGAAAAGAAGAAAAATGCCGATAAAAATTATAAGCCTTTTGTATCCGTTCAAACAAAAAAAATAAATAACCAGGTTGAAATTATTGTAAAAGATAACGGCAATGGTATTTCCCAAAATATTATTGACAAAATTTTCAATCCATTTTTTACAACAAAACCAAGCGGGCAGGGAACCGGCCTGGGTTTATCGCTTGCTTATGATATAATTACCAAAGAACATAATGGGAAAATAAAAGCAGAAAGCAAGGAAGGTGAAGGTTCGTCGTTCATAATAATTTTACCAGCAACTTAAGATTAATTGCAAACATTACATACGTAATTCTTTCAGGGCAATGAAGACTTTCACGCTTAAATTTACCTGCAGCATTATAGCCAAACAGGATAACTGCATTATAAAAGTTGCAGGTAAAGAAGGTGAAATAATATTCTTATTATATTGCAGTAATATAAATTATTGGTTATTGAGCTGTAAATTATATTTGAATAAATTTATTGTCGAAATTTTATGATCAGGCCGCTCCTTAAAAAAATCAAATCCTTTTTTTGTATACTGCTCGGTCTTGCTTTATCAGGTAATTTATTCAGCCAGAATACTACAATAAAAGGTTTTGCAGATGTGCTTGCTTCTTATGATAAAAAAGCTTCTTTTGGTTTTGATGAACAGGATTTATTTATCACTTCACAGCTAAACGATCATTTTTCATTTTTGGGTGAAAGCGTTTTCAAGTACGATCCATCATCAGAAACTGATTTTAGTGTAAGCATCGAAAGGCTTATTATAAAGTATAATTATTATGGCAACAATAATATTATAGTTGGCAAAGTGCATACGCCAATTAATTACTGGAATGATACTTACCATCATGGCCGCGTTTTTTATCCAACCATCGGAAGGCCTTTATTGTTTGATGCGCAAATAATTCCATTGCATACAACAGGAATAAATTTTCAGGGCCACGATTTTGGCAACGTGAAATTTGGTTATGATTTTATGATTGGTAATGGTTTGGGCTCAGCGCCTGTAAAAGATAATGATCCTTACAAATCTGTTACTGCAGCAGTGCATATTAAACCGGTTGATGGCATGCGCATTGGAGCATCTTATTATAACGATGTAATATCTCAGGGTGCAGAAGTAGAAGGAAAAATTATAAACTGGAAGGTGAACCAGCAATTGCTTACAGGTTCATTTGCATATTTTGGTAAAAAGTTTGAACTGCTTACAGAAAGCACCCTTGCTTTAAATCATACTGATACTACAGGTACTAAGCAAACCCTTGCTTCTTATTTATATGCAGGATATAAAATAACGCAGAAAATAATTCCTTATATACGTGTTGATGATTTGCATTACCAGGATGGTGAAATATTATTTACAAAAGATAACACACAGGATTTTGTTCTTGGCTTACGATACCAGGTAAATTACCTGATTGTGGCAAAGCTGGAATATCAACATACACAATTTGAAACAGAAGGCAAAAACGATAAAATAACCATGCAGCTTGCAATAGGTTTTTAATATGAAAAACAGGCATTACATACACAGCGGAAATATGCTTTTTACAAAAGGCATTGTGTTTATTGTTTTGCTTTTATTAAGTTTTTCTGCAACTGCGCAAACTGAAACACTCACGGTCATCAGCAATGAAAAAGGAGCACCTGCAGAATTAAAGATGACAGAATTAAAATCTATTTTAAAAGGCGAAAAACAACGCTGGCGTAATGGGAATAAAATAACGATAGCCTTAATGAAAACAAATACGCCTGCAGGCGCTTCTACCTGCAAAAAAATTTATGACATGAGCAGCGATGAATTAAAAAAATTCTGGCTGGCACTGGTTTTTGAGGGTAAGGCAGATGCACCGGTGTTTTTAAATTCTGCTTCAGAAATTGAGAGTTTTGTAGCTGAAAATCCTGGTGCAATTGGCATAATTAACCAACCGCTTGCAAATGCAGATGCACATATTGTTTTAATAGATGGAAAGAAATCGCTGTAAGCACTTTCCAAAATTATTAAGCACATAATTTCTTTTTTAAGATAACTTACAATATGTTTATTCCCATTAAATTTAAAACACGGGCAGCCGTGCTTATTATAGTTTTATTGTTTACTTTTTTTACACTCTTTTATTTTCCCAGGCAAGAAGGCAGTTATTTATTAAAAGCGTATAACAGCCAGGTGCAAAACCTTGCTAATTCCGTTGCCTTAGGAGTAAAAATAGCATTGAATGAAGATAATTACGAAGGCGTGGTAACCGCTATGGAATATGTAAAAGATAAGCCCGACCTGCTTTTTGTAAGCCTTCTGCAAACAGATACATTATGGAATAACCTTCATACAAAATATACGGTTAAGCAAACAGTTTTTAAAACATTTCCGGATAATGCACATGTTTCTTCACAACTAACTTCCGGCGATTCTTCTATAGTAAAATATGCCCGGTTTAATACGCAATTAATGTCTGGCGCAGTTGCTTTGGCTTTTTCTACAAATGAAATAAATGAAAGTAAAAAGAGCATCAGGAATACTTCATTAGTTGTGAGCGCATGTATTTTATTGGTAGGTATGCTTATTAGTTTCTGGCTATCGCAGAGTATTTCTAAACCTGTGGCGGCCTTAAGCACCGCAGCGCAAAAAGTTGGAAAAGGTGATCTTACGCCTGTTGTACAAAGCCATTCAAATGATGAAGTAGGGATGCTTACACAAGTGTTCAATACAATGGTAACAGACCTTGCGAAAGCGCACCAGCAATTAAACAGTTCAAATAAAACTTTATCTGAAACAAACCAAACATTGAATGATGCATTAAACAATTTAAAATCTGCGCAGGCTCAATTAATACAGGCAGAAAAAATGGCTAGCCTTGGAGAATTAACTGCAGGCATTGCGCATGAAATTCAAAACCCGCTCAACTTTATTAATAATTTTTCTGAAGTAAATATTGAACTGATTGATGAAATAAATGCTGAACATTTAAAACCAACCGCAGAACGCGATGAACAGTTAGAGAACACGTTATTAAATGACATTAAACAAAACCTTGAAAAAACAAATCATCATGGCAAACGTGCTGATGCAATTGTAAAAGGCATGTTGCAACATTCAAGAAAAAATACCGGCGAAAAAGAAGCTACAGATATTAATGCTTTAGCAGATGAATATTTACGATTAAGCTTTCATGGGCTTCGTGCAAAAGACAAAAGTTTCAACGCAGATTTTAAAACAGAGTTTGATGATAAAATTGATAAAATAAATATCATACCACAAGATATTGGAAGAGTTCTGTTGAACTTATACAACAATGCTTTTTATGCAGTGAACGAGAAAAAGAAAATTGCTGACGAAAATTATCAACCACTTGTTTCGGTACACATAAAAAAAATAGATGATAAGATTGAAATAAAAGTTACTGATAATGGCAACGGCATTCCTCCAAACATCGTTGATAAAATCTTTCAGCCATTCTTTACAACAAAACCAACAGGACAAGGAACAGGATTGGGTTTATCATTAGCTTATGATATTATTACCAAGGAACATAGTGGAACTATTAAGGCAGAAAGCACAGAGGGTGAAAGAAGTATATTTATTATTCAATTACCAATTACCTGAGAATAAAGAAGCATAGCCGCGGTAAATTTTGTAACTATACGTTTTAATCATTGAATAATGAAAACTAACTGATATCTGTAGTATCGACAAACAAAATCAAAACTTCCTTCACCATAAAAACAAACAATGAGACAACTAAAACTAATTGTGACATGTATTGCACTTTTATTATTTTTCTATTCCTGCACATCAAATCAAAAATCCGAAACACCAAAAACAGATTCTGTTGAAGCCAACATAAAAATGTACACGCACATATGGGATGAAATTATAAATCATGGCAAGCTTGATATGTTCAACGATTCAAATTTCACAACAGATGTTGTAATGCATGCTCATCCTGACATTGTTGGTATTGATAGTGCAAGAGCTTATTACGCAAACTATCTCACCGGTTTTTCTAACATTCAATTTTATATAAAAGATGTATTTGGGCAAGGCGATAAACTAGTAAAACATTGGGAGTTTAAAGGCAAACACACAGGAACATTTTTTGGCATACCGGCAACAGGCAAAGATGTAGATGTTGAAGGTGCAACACTCGTAAAAATGCGTGGTGGCAAGATTGCTGAAGAGCAAGATTTTTTTGACAACTACGATTTCATGAAACAGCTTGGCTTGATAAAATAAACATCATGAAAGCAAAATCAATCAAAGGAAATTCAACAGAAGAAATTAAATCAGCATTACTACAAAGCATGGCCGATGGATACAAGCCAACTGTAGCCATTGTATTCATATCTGTTAAGCAAGACAGAGAAGCTATTTCCAGATTACTTGACGAAAAAGACTTCCAGATATTTGGCGCTACCACGGCAGGCGAATTTATTGATGGCGAAATTGAAGGAGGCAGTGTTGTCATGATGTTGCTCGACATGGATCCGGCTTATTTTAAAATAGAATTCCTTGAAACAAGCCAGGAGACCGCCTTTGAAGACGCAACCAAACTGGGCATTACCGGAAAAGAAACCTTTACCAACCCTGCGTTTATTATAGCAAACAGTGGTGTGTCCTTAGATGGTGAACCATTTGTTGAAGGCATTATACAAAGTTTCGGAAAATCACTCTCCTCGGCAGACAAGAAAGTAACCATATTTGGAGGTAAGGCAGCAGATGACCTGGCACTTGAATCAACATTTATTTTTACCAACGGAAAGAGTAGTAACAGCGCAATTGTTGCACTCATTATTGATGAAGATAAAATAGACGTTAAAGGAATAGCTACTTGTGGTTGGCAAGCAATCGGCACCACAAAAACTGTTACTAAAAGCGAAGGTAATATTGTGTATACCATAGACGATAAACCAGCATTGGATATGTTGATGAATTACCTTGGTGTTGAGATAAAGCAGGAAGGCAACAAGGATATCGTAACATTTCTAAGCTCCTGGTATTATCCATTGCAGGTGGAACGTGAAAATGTAGATCCTGTGATACGTACAGCCATGTTTGCCAATCGTGAAGACCGTTCACTTATTTGTTCCGGAAAAGTGCCGCAAGGGGCAAAGATCAAGTTTTCGCTGCCACCGGATTTTGATTCCATTGATACCGTCGTTGCAGATTGCAAAAGCATTAAAGAAAATGCACAAGAAGCCGATGCCCTGATCATGTTTTCATGCGTAAGTAGGTATTTATCTTTTGGGGTTGTAATGAAAGAGGAGCTGGAGCAGGTGCAAAAAATCTGGGATGCACCCATGGCAGGCTTTTTTTCCTATGGTGAATATGGAAAATCCAAAACCGGTAAATATGATTACCATAATAATACATGCTGCCTGGTGGTATTAAAGGAAAAATAAAAACAAAGAAATGTTTCAAACCCGCCAGCTCGCTGCCATCATGTTTACTGATATTGTCGGATATACGGCATTAATGGGCAATGATGAACAAAAGGCTTTTGAATTGCTCAACATAAACAGGACAATACAACAGCCAATAATCGAACAGTTCAATGGACGATGGATAAAAGAACTCGGTGATGGTGTGATGGCAAGTTTTAATACTGTTTCTGATGCGGTGAATGCAGCCATAAAAATCCAGGAAGATTGCAACGCAGCAGATAAATTTCAATTGCGTATTGGCATACACCAGGGAGAAGTTGTTGTTGAATCAGGTGATATTTTTGGCGATGCAGTAAACATTGCTGCAAGAATTCAATCGGCTGCAAAACCCGGCACTATTTATATTTCTGAATCTGTACAGCATAACGTATCTAACAAGAACCATATTCAAACAAAATTTGTAAAAGAAGAAACACTGAAGAATGTAAAAGCGCCGGTTCGCATATATGAAGTTGTAATGATGAATGAATTTTTTACAGCTGTTGAAATCAATTTGAAACCCGTCTCACGCAATAGCATAGCCGTTTTGCCATTTGCCAATATGAGCAGCGACCCTGAACAGGAATATTTCAGCGACGGGTTAACAGAAGAAATTATTTCCGATTTATCACGCGTAAATAAACTGCTGGTGATTTCAAGAAGTTCCATCATGACATTTAAAGGAACGCAGAAAAAAATAAAAGAGATTGCCGGTGAAGTGAATGTGAAGTATGTGCTGGAAGGCAGTGTGCGTAAGGCTGGTAATAATCTTCGTATAACAGCGCAGTTAATTGATGCTGACAGCGACTCACATCTTTGGTCGGAAAAATATAATGGAACCCTGGAAGATGTTTTTGACATACAGGAAAAAGTTTCCCGTTCTATCGTAGATGCACTCAAGCTAAAACTAACTCCGCAGGAAGACCAGCAGATTGCAGAACGACCCATTACGAATATTCATGCTTATGAATCTTACCTCAAAGCGAGGCAGGAAATTTTTCGTGGCAGTGCAGCATCTATGGAGAATGCATTCAAACTTTTACAAAATGCTCTCGACTTAATGGGACCGAATGACCTGTTGTATGCGATGCTTGGCTATATTAACTTTTTTTATTTCCGTTTTATCGACAAAGCAGACCGCTCTTATTTTCTTAAAGCGAAAGAGTATGCAAGCAAGGCATTTGCATTAAATCCTGATTCGCCGTTAGCATACGTGGTGGAAGGATGGGCTCAATGGTCGGAAGGAAATTTACAGGCATCCTGTAATGCCATGAAAAATGCATTGCGTATTGATCCTAATAATTCTGATGCTTTATTTGGTTTGCTGGAAACCTATATGTATGCAGGAAAGTCGCAGTTAACGCAATCGCTTGGAAACAAACTGATAGAAATAGATCCGCTTACACCTATGGCTTACATTATGAAAGGGTCAATGTTTTTTGACACAGGCATTGCTGAGGGATTGCCTTATTTTAAAAAAGCTTATAACATGGATCCGCAAAGTCCCATTACACAATGGATGCTGGCATCCGCTTATTTCTGGTGCGGAAAAAATGAAGAGGGGTTTCCTTTAGCTGAGAGCGTGGCAACTATTTTACCCGACTGGGCATTTACAAAACAATTGTCATTTCTTAAATATGGTTTGCAGGGAAATAAAGAACAGGCTTTGCAGTATGCTACGGCTGAATTGGAAGTTGAAGCAAAGAACGACCATCACTTTGCCTTTCACCTGGCGGAATGTTTTGCAGTGATTGATGAGAAAGATAAAGCCCTTGATTTGTTAGAGTATTCTATGGAAATCTTCTTTCCTTATCTTTTTCTTTCAAAGAATATTTTGTTTAAAAATATTAAGAACGAAGAACGATTTAAAAACCTGATGAAAGTTGGTGAACAAAAATCAGCCGCATTTGAAATTTAATTATTTGATAAAAATAAACATGAAAGCAAAATCAATCAAAGGAAATTCAACAGAAGAAATTAAATCCGCTTTAGAGCAAAGCATGGCAGATGGTTTTCAACCTACTCTTGCTATTGCTTTCATTTCTATAAAGCAAGACAGGGAAGCCATCTGTAATTTGTTAACTGAAAAAAACATTTCCATCTTTGGAGCTACTACCAATGGAGAATTCATTGATGAGGATCATTCCAAAGAATCAGCAGCAATTCTTTTAATGGATATGAGTCCTGATCATTTTCGTGTGTTTTTTGCCGAATACCCGGAAAAAAACTACCGGGAAGTTGCAGCACAACTGGCTGCCAATGCAAAGAAATTATTTGCAAACCCTGCATTCCTGATTTCAGGAAGTAATACGGAAACGGATGGTGAACAACTGCTCTTTGGTTTTGAAGATATAGTAGGTAAACAGGTGAATGTATTTGGCGGCATGGCGGGTGATGACTATTCCTTCAAAGAACAATTTGTTTTTACAAATGATAAAGAAAGCAGCCGCGGTATGGTGGTGCTTGCGGTGGATGAAGATAAAATTATGATCAGGGGAAAAGCTACCTGCGGATGGAAGGCAGTTGGCACTGAAAGAACAGTAACTAAAAGTGAAGGCAACCATGTATATACAGTTGACAACATACCTGTATTGGACTTAACAATAAAATATGGCGGTATTGAAAATGTAAAAGTGAATGATGCGGCAGTAGCGATGGAGATAGCTGTGAATTTTCCTTTGCAATTACAACGTGAATTTGGTGACCCTGTAATGAGGCCTGGTTTGTTGGTTGATTGGGATGATCATTCTTTTTATTGCAGCGGTTCTGTACCGCAGGGTTCTAAGGTTCGCTTCTCCATTCCACCGGATTTTGATGTAATGGAAAAAGTAATCAAAGATGCACAAGCAATGAAAGACAATGAAATGCCAGAAGCAGATGCAGTGGTTGTTTTTAGTTGCGCAGGACGAATACTGGCATTAGGCCCGCTGATGAATATGGAAATTGAAGGAATAAGAAATGTGTGGAATGTCCCAATGGCTGGTATGTTTTCAAATGCGGAACTGGCAAGAGCTACTGGCGGTAATCTCGAAATGCATAATTGCACTACCTGTTGTGTTGCAATAAAAGAAAAATAAATGAACCAGCATTTTCAAACCATATTAAATTTCATTCAGCAGTCAGAACATTTAAGTGATGAAGAAAAAACTGCTTTATTAAAAGCTGCGAAAGATGCCAACAAAGAATTAGAGATTACCACATTCAAACTTGATCGTACAGAAAAAGTAAAACGCACAACAGCTATTTTATTAGAAGAAACTATTGAAGAATTAGAAAATAAAAGAAAAGCAGTAGAAGCTCAAAACAAAGAACTTGAAATTGAATCTTCACTCGAAAGAGTAAGAACCGTTGCCTTGAGCATGAACAAGCCTGATGACATGCTGGATATATGCAGTACTATAACACACCAGCTTCAATTGCTTGATGTAAAAGAGATCCGTAATGTGCAAACTGCTATTTTTTATGAAGACAAGGGCACTTACATGAATTATGAATACTATGCTAAGCATGATAAAACATTCATCACCGAAACATCTTATACAAACCATGAAATTCACAATGCATTTGCTAATCAAATGCTGAAAGGCAGCGGAGAATTTTATGTAACACATATAAAAGATGATGCAGTTAAAGACTGGATTGCTTATCAAAAAACAACCAATGTTTTTATTGATGATTATTTAAACACAGCAACATCACTAAACTATTATTGGTATTCGTTAGGTCCTGTTGCATTAGGCATTTCAACTTATGAACCATTAAAGGAAGAAGAAACAGATTTATTCAAGCGCTTTTTAAAAGTGTTTGAACTTTCCTACACAAGATATTTAGATATTGAGCAGGCGATTGCACAAGCAAGAGAAGCGCAAATTCAATTAGCGTTGGAAAGAATTCGTGCAAGAACTATGGCGATGCAAAAAAGCGATGAGCTTGCTGAAGCGGCGTTGCTTTTATTTGAGCAGTTGCAATCACTTGGTGCAGTATTATGGAGTTGTGGTTTTAATATTTTCGAGAAAGATGACACAGAATGCACATCGTTCATAGCACGTGGGGGCAAGATGCTTGAGCCGGTTAAATTATCCCTTAATGAAAATATGTTTATGCAGCTCTTTCATGAATCCAAGCAAAACGGAGAAGAGCTGTGGTCTATGGAACTATCCGGAGAAGATAGTAAATCAGTCTTTGGTTATGTAGCCAAACAACGCCAGCTTCAAACAGGTAATGTTACTTTTCTTAGCGAAGTAACGCTGCCTTCTTCCCAAATAGTTCACCTCGTAAATTTTGCGCATGGCAATTTGATGTTTATCACAGTAGAGCCGCATCCTGAAATGCATGATATTTTCAAACGATTCGGTAAAGTATTTGAACAGACCTATACCCGTTTTCTTGATCTGCAAAAAGCAGAAGCTCAATCAAGAGAAAGTCAAATACAATTAGCATTAGAAAGAGTTCGTGCAAGAACAATGGCGATGCAAAAAAGTAATGAGCTTTCAGAAACAGCTTATATCCTTTTTCAGCAATTTAAAGATTTAGGTGAAGATCCCATTCAAATTACCATCGGCATTTTTAATGAAGATGAAAAAGTGGTACAGTTCAGTATAACAGGATTTGATGGAAGCGGTTCACAAATAGATCAGGCTTACAACATGGATATTGATGAACCCATTTTATTGCATAAAATATATACTGCGTGGAAAGAGCAAAAAAAATCTGTGGTTATAGAACTTGCCGGAAAAGACCTGAACGATTGGTCTGCTTACAGAAGTAAGATAGCTAAACTTACTGAGTCTGTTACCTTCAGCGCAGATGATAGAAGGTTTGTAAGTGTTGGCTTTTTTTCAAAAGGAATGATCTCTTTTTCTAAACCTGACAGAATACGAGAAGAAACAATTAAAATATTAGAAAGATTTGCTTCAGTATTCGAACAAACCTATACGCGTTTTCTTGATCTGCAAAAAGCCGAAGAACAGGCAAGAGAATCGCAAATTCAATTAGCATTAGAAAGAGTTCGTGCAAGAACTATGGCGATGCAGAAACAAAATGATTTACTTGGGGTACTGGATTTATTAGTTGAACAACTTGTAAAACTGGGCGTGGATCTGCAAGTTGCCAATTTCAGCAAAGGACTACCCGGCGGAGATTGGGATTTGTGGATTGAGGTGGTAACAGACGTCGGTACGATTTTTAATAATTATGTTCATTTTCCCCGGATAGATCATCCTTATTTCCACCATGTCGAAAAAAACATTGAAACCTTCAGGAATGATGGCACAGATTTTTTTAAAGACGTGTTCTCAAAAGAGGAAAAAAACTCCTGGCAGGATTACATTTATACACAAACAATATATAAGGATTTAACATCTGAAGAGATCAAACAGTCAATTTATGATAAGCCCGGTTATACCTGGTCAATGGTGATTTTGAAAGATACGTGGGTTTCAATTTGCAGGTTCAACCAGACACCTTTTAGTGATGAGGAGGATGCCTTATTAAGAAGATTTGCCAATGCATTTGGACAGGCTTATACCCGGTTTCTTGATCTGCAAAAAGCAGAAGCACAGGCAAGAGAAGCACAGATTGAATTAGGATTAGAAAGAGTGCGTGCAAGGGCTATGGCTATGCAAACCTCAGAAGAACTTAATGCACTTATTGGAATTGTATTTACTGAACTTACAAAACTGGATTTAGTTTTAACAAGATGTGTAATTATAATTTATGATGCCGAAACAAAAGGAGCACAATGGTGGATGGCAAATTCAGAGGCCCCATCTGCACCAATGAATTTTTTTGTAAAGTATGCTGATCTTTCTTTTTTTAATGTTTACCTGAAAGGATGGGAAGAACGTGATTTGAAATGGCAATACATACTCGAAGGTGAAAACAAAATTGTTACCGATAATTTTTTATTTAATGAAACAGAATTAAAAACATTGCCTGATTTTGTAATTGAAGGAATGAAAGCGCCGCATAAAGTTTATCTGAATGCATCATTCAACAATTTCGGGAATCTTACCCTGGCAACACTTGAACCTTTATCGGAAAAGCATTTTGATATATTGCTTCGCTTTGCAAAAGTTTTTGATTTAACCTATACCCGTTTTAATGATTTGCAAAAAGCAGAAGCGCAAACAAGAGAAGCGCAAATACAATTAGCATTGGAAAGAGTTCGTGCAAAAACTATGGCAATGCACAGCAGTGAAGATGTAACCTCGGCAACAGAAACCATGTTTGATGAACTAAAAAAACTTGGCATCAATAATATTCGTGGTGGTATAGCCAATATTCACCCTGAAAAAACGATGGATGTATTTGGAATAACAAATATGATTGATGGCAAGACAATGAAGGGATTTACTTTGTTTGACACTAATGAACACCCCATTTGGCAACGTTTATTCGAAAGCTGGAATAATAAAGACGAAGTTTTCATTGATTATCTCGCAGGCCAGGAAAAAGAAGATTACATCAACGTTATTAATAGCCATCAAAATTATTTACCGAAATCCATTGTTGAATTTCCTGATACTCATTTTCAGTCTTACCGCTTTGACCAGGGTAATATCTGGACTTACTCATTGCAACCCCACAGCGAATCAGACAGAGAAATCATGAAACGTTTTGCTTCCGGATTTGCACTTACGTTCCGCCGCTACCAGGATTTGAAACAGGCAGAAGCGCAGGCAAGGGAAGCACAAATAGAAGCTGCATTGGAAAGAGTTCGTGCGAGAACTATGGCAATGTTTAAAAGCGATGAACTTGCAGAAACCGCAGTAGTTGTTTTTCAGCAACTCATCAGTCTTGGTATTGAGCCGAATCGTTTGTATATCGGCATTATCAATGATGAAAGCGGAGACCTGGAATTCTGGATGACGGATGAAGAAGGGAAACAAGTAAGCAAACGCTATGTAGTAAATATCCATCAAAATATTTCCATCAAAAAAATGTATGAAGGATGGAAAGAGCAGCAGCAGGCGCTAAGTGTTGATATGTCAGGAAACGAATTGCATGAATGGATCACATACTGGAACAAAGAATTCGATGTACCCTTTAAGCAGGGATCCGGACATCAAAGAAGAGTACAAAACCTCGCCTATTTTTCCAAAGGTTTTATTGCCACAACAACCTTCGAAAATGCGTCAAAAGAAACAGTTTCATTATTGAATCGGTTTGCTGCAGTATTTAATCTTACCTATACCCGTTTTAATGATTTGCAATTAGCAGAAGCGCAGGCAAGAGAAGCAACCATTGAAGCTGCATTGGAAAAAGTTCGTGGTAAAGCTATGGCCATGCATAACAGTAATGATCTTTCAGTTACTGCCAGCTTAGTGTTTACTGAATTGAGAAAGCTTGGTATCAGTCCAATTCGTTGTGGTGTTGGTTTGTTTAATAAAGAATCAAAAAAAACGCAACTCTATTCCGCTACACCATCTCCCGATGGCGATAGCCTTTCATTAGTTGGATGGGTGATCATGACAGAACATCCTGTTTTAGAAAAGATATATGAATCATGGCTAAATAATGAAGAATATTATCCGGAACTTCAGGGTGAACAATTGAGGTCGTACTATCAACAGTTGCTAAGAGGCGTGCCTGTAGCCATGCCAAATATAGATACCGGCAAAAAACAATTTGGCCATTTTTTTCCTTTTTCTATTGGTTGTTTGAATACATGGTCTGATCACCCACACAGTGAATCTGAAATAAAGATATTGAGGCGTTTTGCCACCATCATTGATCTTACTTTCCGACGTTATCTTGAATTACAAAAATCAGAAACAAATGCAAGAGAAGCGGTGAAGCAGGCAGCAGTGGATCGTATTCGTGCAGACATTGCTTCCATGCGAACGATCAGCGATCTTGATCGCATCACTCCTTTGATCTGGAATGAACTTACCATACTCGGAATTAATTTTATACGCTGTGGTGTTTTTATCATGGATGATTCACAAAAGGTTATTCATACTTTTCTTTCAACACCTGATGGAAAAGCCATTGCTGCATTTCATCTGCCTTATTCAACTCCCGGCAATATTCAAAAAGTGATCAGCCATTGGCACGATAATAAAAACTATATCGATCATTGGAATGAATCAGACTTTACTCAGTTCGCAGAAATGTTAGTGCAACAAAAAGCATTGTCTTCGGCAGAGGAATATTTAAAAACAATTCCTCATGATGGATTTTATTTACACTTTCTTCCTTTTTTACAAGGCATGTTGTATGTGGGCAATACAAGTAAATTAAATGAAGACGAAATAAATTTAATTCAATCAGTAGCCGATGCTTTTTCTACTGCTTATGCACGCTATGAAGATTTTAATAAACTGGAAGCCGCTAAGCAACAGGTAGAAGTAACATTATCAGAATTAAAGCAAGCACAACAGCAATTAGTGCAATCAGAAAAGATGGCAAGTCTTGGTGAATTAACCGCAGGCATTGCACATGAAATCCAAAACCCATTAAACTTCGTGAATAATTTTAGTGAAGTGAATAAAGAAATGCTGGAAGAGCTAAAAGGTGAACGCTTAAAGCCGAATGCAGAAAGAGATGAAAATTTGGAAGTTGATATTATAAATGATGTGATTGCTAACGAAGAAAAAATAAATCATCATGGCAAACGTGCCGATGCCATTGTAAAAGGAATGTTGCAGCATTCAAGAAAAAGTGAAGGCAAAAAAGAATCAACAGATATTAATGCTTTGTGTGACGAATATTTGCGATTGAGTTATCATGGCCTTCGGGCAAAAGACAAAAGTTTTAATGCAGATTTTAAAACTGATTTTGATACAACTATTGGTAATATAAATATCATTCCACAAGACATTGCAAGAGTGTTATTGAATTTATACAACAACGCTTTTTATGCAACAAACGAAAAGCAGAAAGCAGAAAGCTTAAGGCCAAACACTGAATACAAACCAACCGTTTCAGTTCAAACAAAAAAACTGGATAACAACATTGAGATAAGTGTAAACGACAACGGTAACGGCATTCCATCATCAATAAAAGAAAAAATCTTTCAGCCATTCTTTACTACCAAGCCAACGGGACAAGGAACAGGATTGGGTTTGAGTTTGAGCTATGATATTATTAAAGCACATGGCGGTGAAATAAAAATAGAAGGCAAAGAAGGAGAAGGATCGGAGTTTATCATCATATTACCACTAACATAAACCGAATGAAGAGACTATATCTTTTTGTAATCCTGGTGATACTATTAATGTCCAGATCGTTTGCCCAAACTAAGGGGCATTTTACTTTGGATAAGCTATCGGTGCAGGATACGCTTTTAAGTGGTTGGGTATTTCATTCCGGTGACGACCCGCTATGGGCCACCCCGGGCTTTGATGACAGCAAATGGCAATCTATTGACCCCGGGACGGACATCACAAAATTTGATCAGCTTAAAAATGCGGGGGTGGGTTGGCTGAGGCTTCATATTAAAGCCGACAACGCGTTAACCAGGCAGGGAATAATGGCATGGGTGTCACAATACTCGGCTTCGGAAATATACCTGGATGGCAAATTAATTCAGCAATATGGTTATATCAGTCATAATCCGGTTAAAACAGTTGCGGTAACGCCCGCTGGCGAGCTATTTGAATTGAAATTAAAGGGCGGCGTTAATCAGGTAATTGCAGTGCGCGTAGGATACCAAAGTCGAATTTTATATGTTTCTCCGCTGTATGTCCCTCTCCCCGCCTTTAGCATGTACGTTAATGGATATAAGGCGGCAACTGCCAATTACGAAGATTTATCAACGTTAAACCAGGAACAGTTAGTTATGTATTCGATAGCAGCAGGTATATTCCTGATCCTCTGTCTTATCCATTTGCTCTATTTCATTTTTGACCGTTCTCAAAAGATCAGTCTATATTATTTGATCTATTGCCTTTCTGTGTTTTATATCTACCTCACCTTTATTTACATCTTCTATCAGGGCCATTCGGAAACGCTTTCGACCTATATGTTGATATTTAATGCCGGTATCTGCTGTTTTTGTATAGCTTTTTTGTTTTTAGTTCTGGTAGTTTATGTTTTATTTGGCTATCGCCAGCGGATTGTTTTTAAAGTATTGGTCATTTTATCATTACCGGTGGTGCTGGGCATTTTCCTGGACGATATCATAGGTACCTTTATTGACGGTGTCGTATTTCCGGTGCTGTGCATGCTGGAGGTAGCCAGGATTTGCTTTTTGGCGCTTAAGCAAAAAAGAAAGGATGCAGCGGTCATCTTCCCGGT
>JABDGW010000041.1 GCA_013285855.1 Bacteroidota bacterium | reverse complement strand
CTGTGTTGTTTGCCGCAGTAAGTGTTTACTATTATTTCAGAGTTATACAAGCAATGTATTTTAAAACCGGCGAGCCACAAACTGAAACCATTACCGGCAGTTTTAAGTTTGGATTGATTGCATTGGCTGCTATAATAATTATTATTGGCGTATTGCCGCAAACACTTTTTTACTGGCTGTATTTTTAAATCCTTTCCAAAAGTGAGTCATTAAAAGAGTTTATTGCATTTGAGGAATACATCCTTTACCTTTCACATAAAACTGTTTAACCAAAATGAAGAGTAACTTATCTTCAACTTTTAATTTTTTACTTTTGAATTTTTAAATGAATGACGCTTAAAGATTCTTTCAATCTTGCTTTCAGCACCGTAAAAAGTAATAAACTGCGCACAGGTATTACTGTTGCAATTATAGCTTTTGGTATTATGGCCTTAATTGGAATTATTACTGCAATACAGGCAATGAATGAAGGCCTGCGCGACAGTTTCTCCACTATGGGTGCAAATGGTTTCACTGTTTCTTACAAAGAGCGTTTTCGCTTTGATGATGATAACGATAATCAAAAAATTGATAAGACCAAAAAAGTAAAAAAATCCAACCTTGATAAATACATTCAGCCCTATGAAGCAGAAATGTTCAAGCAAAAATTTCATTATCCGGGCGCTATTGTAAGCCTTTCTTTAAGTGGGTTTAGTAATTATGAAATTCATTATAAAGAAAAAAAAACAAATCCAAATGTGCGCATGAATGGAGGCGATGAAAACTTTCTTGCTGTAAATGGATACAGTATTGAAGCAGGAAGAAATCTTACAGTGCCCGATGTGCAGGCTGGCCGTAATGTTTGTATGATTGGAAGCGATGTGGCTGTAAAACTATTTGGACAATATAAAGATAACGCAGTTGATAAATTTATCAATATTGGCGGTACGCCATACCGTGTAATTGCTGTACTCAAATCAAAAGGATCAAGCGCTTTACTGCGTGCAGATAATGTTGTCATCACATCATACAATAACGTAAGAAGAACAGGTTTTGGCAGCAACTCTTTTCTTATTGGTGTACTGGCAAATGATATTTCACAAATTGATGGTGCTGTTAATGAAGCCACTGCTGTTTTTAGAAATGTGCGTAAGCTATTACCTACTGATGAAGATAATTTTGTAATTGAAAAAAGCGATAAGCTGGCCACTACTTTTATTATGTTATTAAGCAGCATACAGGCTGCTGCAGGCGCTATTGGTTTAATTACTTTAATTGGTGCAGCAATTGGTTTAATGAATATAATGCTGGTTGCAGTTAATGAACGTACAAGAGAAGTTGGGTTAATAAAAGCATTAGGCGGAAAACGAAAAAATATCCGTCAGCAATTTTTATTTGAATCAATTATCATCAGTTTGCTTGGCGCTTTGTTTGGAATTATACTTGGTGTAATTATCGGTAATATATTCGCTTTACTGCTTAATGCAGGTTTTACAATACCATGGGCATGGGTAATTGCAGGAATTTTAATTTGCTCTGGTGTTGGTTTACTTGCCGGCATTTGGCCTGCCATAAAAGCTTCAAAGCTAAACCCAATAACTGCCTTACGTTATGAGTAGTGTACAGGAGATTAATCAACATAATTTTTTTAAATTTATAATTTGCTAAAACTTATTGTGCAATGATATTAATAAAATATGCGTCTTAACGCTTTCTAAACGCTATTCAATTGGCATATAAATGCCAATCCATTATTTTTGCACGGTTTGTTTTAAACGATTGCTTTATACAATTTCAAACTTGAAAATTTACAACAATGGCAGATATTTTTGAAAGGCTCATTAAAAATTATGGTCCGCTTGGGGAACATCGCATTAAGGCTCATGGCTATTATACTTTCCCCAAACTGGAAGGTGAAATTGGTAATCGTATGCTATTCCGCGGCAAAGAGGTAATTGTTTGGAGTTTGAATAATTACCTGGGTTTGGCAAATCATCCTGACATACGTAAAGCAGATGCTGACGCAAGCGCAGAATTTGGTTTAGCTTATCCAATGGGTGCACGTATGATGAGCGGAAACAGCAATCATCATGAACAGCTTGAAAAAGAATTAGCGGAGTTTGAAATGAAGGAAGATGCCATTCTTTTAAATTATGGCTACCAGGGAATAATGAGCGCAATTGATGCATTATGCGGCAGGCATGATGTAGTGGTGTATGATGCAGAATCTCACGCCTGCATTATTGATGGTTTGCGTTTACATGCTGGCCACAGGTATGTTTATCGCCATAATGATGTTGAAGATTTTGAAAAGCAATTACAACGTGCAACAGCTTTAATTGAAAAGCAGAACAGGGGTGGCATTTTGGTAATTACAGAAGGTGTGTTTGGTATGGCCGGAGACCAGGGAAAACTAAAAGAAATTTGCGCATTAAAAGATAAATATGAATTCAGGTTATTGGTTGATGATGCGCATGGTTTTGGAACCTTAGGTAAAACGGGTGCAGGTGCAGGAGAGGAGCAGGGTTGCCAGGATGAGATTGATCTGTATTTTTCTACGTTTGCAAAATCAATGGCATCTATCGGTGCGTTTATAGCAGGGCCAAGAGCAATAATTGAATTCATCCGCTATAACATTCGCTCACAAATTTTTGCAAAGAGTTTACCAATGCCTTATGTGGTGGGTAATTTAAAGAGACTTGAAATGCTGCGCTCAATGCCTGAATTGAAAGAAAGGCTTTGGAAGAATGCTTCGCATTTGCAGAATGGTTTAAAAGAACGCGGATTTGATATTGGACAAACTGATTCTGTTGTAACACCAGTGTATATGAAAGGCGGCGTGCCTGAAGCATCAGCAATGGTTACAGACCTGCGTGAAAATTACAGCATATTTTGTTCAATAGTTGTGTATCCTGTAATTCCTAAAGGGCATATCATTTATCGCCTGATACCAACAGCAGCGCATACAGATGAAGACATTACAACAACATTAAATGCTTTCAGCGAAACAAAAGAAAAATTAGATGCCGGCATTTATAATGTGGAAGATGTTGTGCATATGGCTGAAGCAAGATGATTTTAAATAGATAGTTATACATTATAAAAGCCTTCTCTTTTTGAGAAGGCTTTTTTGTTTGGCATTCATTTGCGTAAAAATTCCTTCAATTCAAATCAAAGGACAAAGCTGTTTTTTGTAAATAAAAAAGTGTGCTTAAAAATTATCTCAAAACGTTAGTCCACAAAAATTGTATCATCAGAATTTTTTTCAAAACATAAATTTACAGTTCTAACAGTCGCACTTGTTCTATGGATTGTGTTAGCTGGAATTTTAATAAATTCTCCTGGTTCTACAATAATAGTTTCATTGTCTTTGATTTCAATTTGGAGTTTACCTTCTAAAACTACAAATAGTTCATCTGTATTTTTATGGTAATGCCATGGGTATATTTCTTGAAAAACAGACATCCTTAAGCAATGGTCGTTTACGCTTTCAAGAATAAAATTATCATACAATTTGTCAACTTTATTGCTGATTTCTTTAAAACTATGCTTGGATAAGATTAGTTTTTCGTTCATAAATTATAATAATTATTAGCGGCTGTTATTGCTTGCACTACGTTGGTATTTGAAATTCGTCCAGCGGTAACCGTAGTTAAATTTATAATTAAAAGTTCATTGTTATTGATGCTGCCGAATGTATAGAGCCCAGCTGATAACTGAGGCTGAGTGAAAACAGGTGAAAAAGGGCAAAAAACCATGTTCCGGTGTAGCGAAACCCATTTTCGATACCCCGATTTGAATTTTCGATATACCGATTTTGCATTTTCGGTATACCGATTATGATTTTCGATGTACCGATTTTGATTTTCGGTACACCGATTTCGGATTTTCGATGTACCGATTTTGATTTTCGGTACACCGATTTTGATTTTCGATGTACCGATTTTGATTTTCGATATACCGAAAATGATTTCCGATACCACGAAAATGATTTCTGATGCCACGGAAATGATTTCTGATGCCACGGAAACGATTTCTGATACCACGAAAATGATTTCTGTTCCCACGAAAATGATTTTGCATACCGGCGAAATTCCTTTTGCACACATGGCAATGCGATTCTGTATGTACAGGATAAAGCCGTAAAACTGGCGAAACAAACCCGGTAGTATTAAAGGCTTTGTGGGCAGGCTGTGCTAACAGCACCAGCGTTGGGTTTATCATGCAATCGCTAATTTGGTATAAGGTCAAAAGCAGCTAATCCAAAATCACTGTAGCTAGTGGCTTATGTAGTTTATTCTATCTTAGTCATAACCATTTTATAAAGTTCCTGTGCATTATTAGTAGATCCTTGAGCTCCTTTTTCAAGTGCCATTTTTTTATGCTCGATGCTATTAGAGCTTGCATAAATAAAGAATGGTGTTTGGTCGCCAGCATTACGTATTTTTTCTAATAATACGTAACCTTCTTGCGGACCTTCTTTTCTTCCCATGTCGGATATAATAGCAGCGAACTTAGTGTCATTAAGTAATTCAAGTGCTTGGTCCGTTGAAAGCGCAAGGCTAAAAGTAAAACCTTGCGATTCAAAAGCTTTTCTCTCATAAACATTGTTTTCTGGTCTATCATCCACCCATAGAATTCTAGTCTTCCATTTTTCTCTTCTATCACTATTTTGCTTAGGTGCTGTTTTTGACACAAGTTCTACAATAGAATTCAATTGCTGTTGTACCGTCTCACTGCTATTTCCATCAGGCTGTTTTGCCGTAGCCGCAGCTAATGAAGCAACAGCAGACATTTTCATTGTCATAAAATTTCCCTCGTCTTTAAAGTCAGAAGGACCGTAAATTTTGTCCGAATGTCTTGACACTAACCACAAGAAACCAACAAATACAACTACTGGAAATAATATAAGAAAGTATATCAGAGGCGCGACATAATCTTTCAAATTTGAACCAAAAGTCACAGCGATAGTTGCAAAGCCATAAACTAAAACAATAAACAAAGCAATAATTCCTAAAGGACTTTTTGTAAACCCTTTAGCTGATTCTGCGAAATTCTTACTATCTGTCATAATAATCGAAAGTTGTCATTTTATATTACAGCTAACGCAATATTATCGCAACTTACAAAATTTTATTGCGCCAATCCACAAGCCGCAAACTGTATTGCGCATTCAAAATAAATATTGTGCACTAATCACAAATAAAAAAAGCAGGAAGTTTTACGTTCCTGCTTTTTCTCATACTTCTATCAATTATTTATTCTTCTTCGTCAAAGTTCATTGCTTCGCGTGTGGTAGCCAGCAATTCATATTCTTCCTTGCTGCCAACAATCATATTTTCAAATTCACGCAAACCACTTCCCGCAGGTATTAAATGACCTGTGATTACATTTTCTTTCAAGCCAAGCATGTCATCTGTTTTGCCTTGTATAGCTGCAGAACTTAATACTTTGGTTGTTTCCTGGAATGATGCGGCTGATATCCAGCTTTGCACGCCAAGAGAAGCTTTTGTAATACCAAGAAGCACTGGTTTTGCTGTAGCGGGTTCTGCATCCTTCACTTCAATAAGCTTTTTATCTGCACGGCGCAAAACAGAGTTTTCTTCTCTTAATTCGCGCAATGAAATAATCTGGCCTGAACGAAGTTTTGTGCTTTCACCTGAATCAACAACCACTTTCTTTTCAAACAACCTGTCATTTTCTTCAATAAAATCAAACCTGTCTTCAAGGTCTTCTTCCAAAAATTTGCTGTCGCCCGCATGCACAATTTCTACTTTCTTCATCATCTGGCGCACAATAACTTCAATGTGTTTATCATTAATGCGCACACCCTGCAAACGGTAAACTTCCTGTATTTCATTCACCACATATTCCTGTACCGCAAACGGGCCTTTGATAGAAAGAATATCAGCCGGTGCTGTCTGGCCATCACTTAAAGGTGTTCCGGCTTTTACAAAGTCGCCATCCTGAACAAGGATTTGCCTTGTAAGCGGAACAAGATATTTTTTAATGATACCATCTCTTGCTTCAACAATTATTTCGCGATTACCGCGCTTTATATTACCAAATGCAACTACGCCGTCAATTTCAGAAACGATAGCAGGATTGCTTGGGTTTCTTGCTTCAAACAATTCAGTTACACGCGGCAAACCACCGGTAATATCACCCGATTTACGCATCGTTCTCGGAATTTTTACAATTACATCACCTGCGGCTACCGCATCACCTTCTTCTAAAATAAGACGGCTGCCTACCGGGAGATTGTAAGATTTAGTTTCCTTAGCGCCTTCTACCATAATAGAAGGTATTTTAGTTTTATCTTTTGATTCTATAACAACTTTATCACGGTGTCCTGTTTGCTCATCGGCTTCTTCACGGAAAGTGAAACCTTCCTGAACATTTTCAAATTTAATTGCACCAGGAATTTCGGCAACAACCACATTATTGAACGGATCCCATGTACAAATGGTATCGCCTTTCTTAACGTTCTGACCGTCTTTAACGGCAAGAACAGCACCGTAAGGAACATTATTAGTAATAAGTAAGCGGTCGTTTTTCAAATCCATTATTCTTACTTCACCGGTACGCCCAATTACAACCTGTATTTTATTGCCTTCATTATTTAGTGCTGTTACTGAACGTAAGCCGTCAAACTGAATGGTACCATCAAATTTTGCCGGTAATGCTGATTCAACTGAAGCTGAACCGGCAACACCACCCACGTGGAAAGTACGAAGGGTTAACTGTGTACCGGGCTCACCAATAGATTGTGCAGCAATAATTCCAACTGCATCACCTCTCTGTGCGAGGTAACCGGTGGCTAAATTTTTACCATAACATCTTACACAAACACCGCGTTTGCTTTCGCAGGTAAGTACTGAACGTATTTCAACATTTTCAATTCCTGAATCATCTATTTGTTTAGCAACGTCAGAAGAAATTTCTTCACCAGCTTTAATGATCAGTTCCTCCGTTTGCGGATCATACACATCATGCAAAGAAGTACGGCCCATAATACGGTCTGCCAACGATTCAATAACATCTTCATTATCTTTTAAAGCTGAAGTTGCAATACCACGCAGTGTTCCGCAATCTTCTTCCGTAATTACCACATCCTGTGCAACGTCAACCAAACGACGGGTTAAGTAACCGGCATCGGCTGTTTTCAACGCTGTATCAGCCAAACCTTTTCTTGCACCGTGTGTAGAGATAAAATAATCCAACACGTTCAAGCCTGCTTTAAAGTTTGAAAGAATAGGATTTTCAATTACTTCAGAACCGGATGAGCCGCTTTTTCTTGGTTTAGCCATTAAGCCGCGAATGCCCACCAACTGTTTTACCTGCGTTTTAGAACCACGGGCACCGGAGTCAAGCATCATATATACTGAATTAAATCCCTGCCTGTCCTTGGCCATTTCAAAGATCAATGATTCGGTAATACGCATATCAACACGGCCCCAGATATCAATAACCTGGTTATATCTTTCATTATTGGTGATAAGACCCATGTTATAGCTTTCACGAATGTCTTCAACTTCTAATTTTGCATTTTCAATCATTTCATTCCTTACATCAGGAACAATAAGATCGTTCACGCTGAAGCTAAGCCCGCCTCTGAAAGCCATTCTGAAACCAAGCGTTTTAATATCATCCAAAAATTTAGCAGACTTTGGAACGTCTGTAATTTTTATAATATCACCAATTATCTCCCGAAGATTTTTCTTGGTAAGCAATGTATTAATGTAACCAACTTCTTTTGGAACAAACTGGTTAAACATTACACGGCCAACTGTTGTTTCAATAACCTTCTTAATAAGGTCACCATTTTTTTCACGAACTTCTGTACGCACTTTTACCTGCGCATGAAGATCAACTTTGCCTTCATTATAAGCAATCATTACTTCTTCAAGGTTATAAAATGTTTTGCCCTCACCTTTTACAGGTTCTTCAGGCGTACTTTTTTTACCTTTTGTAATGTAGTAAAGACCAAGCACCATATCCTGAGAAGGAAGCGTGATCGGTGTACCGTTTTGCGGGTTGAGAATATTATGCGAGGATAACATCAACAACTGTGCTTCAAGAATTGCAGCGTTGCTTAACGGAACATGCACGGCCATCTGGTCACCATCAAAGTCAGCATTGAATGCTGTAGTTACCAATGGATGCAATTGTATTGCTTTACCTTCAACCAGCTTAGGCTGGAAAGCCTGTATAGATAAACGGTGAAGGGTAGGAGCACGGTTTAATAAAACCGGGTGCCCTTTTAATATATTTTCGAGAATATCCCAAACAACAGCATCTTTCCTGTCAACTAATTTCTTGGCAGATTTTACTGTTTTTACGATACCTCTTTCAATAAGTTTACGGATAATAAATGGCTTGAATAATTCAGCCGACATATCTTTTGGCAGGCCGCATTCATGCATTTTCAATTCAGGTCCAACCACAATTACAGAACGACCTGAATAATCAACACGCTTACCTAACAGGTTTTGACGGAAGCGACCTTGTTTACCTTTAAGTACATCACTTAAAGATTTTAATGCGCGTCCGCCTTCTGCTTTAACCGCATTTGATTTACGGCTGTTATCAAACAAGCTATCAACAGCTTCCTGCAGCATGCGTTTTTCGTTGCGAAGAATTACTTCAGGGGCTTTAATTTCCAATAACCTTTTTAAACGGTTATTACGAATAATAACGCGGCGATAAAGATCATTCAGATCAGAAGAAGCAAACCGTCCGCCATCCAGGGGAACCAATGGTCTTAATTCAGGCGGAATAACGGGAATGTATTGCATTACCATCCATTCAGGACGGTTGCTTATGCGTGTGCCGGCATCGCGAAATGCTTCAACAACGCTTAAACGTTTTAAAGCATCTGCTTTACGTTGCTGAGAAGTTTCATTAGCCGCAGTGGTTCTTAAAGAAAAACTTAAGTCATCCAAAGCAATACGTGCTAATAAATCGTGCACGGCTTCAGCACCCATTTTTGCAATAAATTTCTGTGGGTCATCATCCGGCAGGTATTGATTATCTTTTGGAAGGTTATCAATTATATCCAAATATTCTTCTTCAGTTAAAAGGTCACCCGTTTGCAAACCTTTGTCTTCACGCATACCCGGCTGTATAACTGCATATCTTTCATAATATACAATGCTTTCCAGTTTTTTAGAGCTTACGCCAAGCAGGTAACCAATCTTGTTAGGAAGACTTTTAAAATACCAGATGTGCACAACAGGCACAACCAGTTTAATATGCCCCATTCTTTCCCGGCGTACTTTCTTTTCAGTAACTTCTACGCCGCAACGGTCGCACACAATACCTTTGTACCTGATTCTCTTATATTTACCACAAGCGCATTCGTAATCTTTTACAGGTCCGAAAATGCGTTCGCAAAACAAGCCATCACGTTCCGGCTTGTAGGTACGGTAATTAATTGTTTCAGGTTTTAAAACTTCACCAAAGCTCCGCTCAAGAATACTATCAGGCGAGGCAAGACCAATAGTTATTTTTGAAAAATTGGCTTTGGGACGATTTTCTTTTTTGATAGCCATATTGAAATTTCAATTTTTCGGTTTAATTTTTTGAATCATAATTTCCCTTCTTCATGCCGTTAAAACTCCCGCTCCAGCTAAAAGCAGAGAAAGCAAAAGATTAACACTGTATAGCAATGCATCTACAATGATCTTTTATTCGTGACGGTGGTTGTAAAAAAGTGAAAAGTGAAAGATTGTTTAATGCTCCAAAAAACATAAGTCGGCAAAGGTAATAGAATTTGATAAAAAAACAGGAGAAATTTGCAAAACATTCCTAAAAATATTGACTGGTCATGTTATATTTTTAAAAAAAAGTTTATGTAACGCAGCCATAATATGTTGGCAAGATAACAGGATTGCAATAAACTGTGGCTGACTGGCAACCCCATAAACTGCAAACACCTTTATCTTTACCCTAAAATTATTATGCTTAAGGTTGGAATTTTTGGGGTTGGCCATTTAGGTAAATTTCATTTAAATAACTGGCAGGAAATTGATGGTACAGAAATAGTTGGTTTTTTTGATCCGAATGATACAACAGCAAAAGAAGTTGAACAAAAGTATGAACTGAAAAGATTTAACAGTGCTGACAAATTAATTGATAAATGTGATGCCATTGATGTAATTGCGCCAACTAATTTTCATTTTGATGTATGCATGGCAGCTATAAAAAAGGGAAAACATGTGTTTGTTGAAAAACCTATGGCAGATACATTGGAACAGGGAAAGCAAATAGTTGAAATGGTAAAAGAAGCTGGTATAAAATTCCAGGTGGGACATGTAGAAAGATTTAACCCGGCATTTCTTGCATTAAAAAACTTTCCTTTAAATCCTATGTTTATTGAAGTGCACCGGCTGGCACAGTTTAATCCGCGTGGCACAGAGGTGAGTGTTATTTTAGACTTAATGATTCATGATATAGATATTATTTTAAAACTTGTAAACAGTGATGTAAAAAATATTTCCGCCAGCGGAGTTGCCGTAATGACTGATACACCCGATATTGCAAACGTGCGGATTGAGTTTAATAACGGCTGTGTTGCCAACCTTACCAGCAGCCGCATCAGCATGAAAAAAATGCGGAAGATGCGCCTGTTTCAAAAAGATGCATACATCGGAATAGATTTCCTGGAAAAGAAAACCGAGATCATTAAATTAAAATCTGCAGAAGATAAGAATGCATTTACGTTTGATATTGATACGCCATCGGGGAATAAAACACTTGCTATTATTAATCCTGATACCCAACCGGTAAATGCTATTAAAGAAGAGCTGCAATCTTTTGTGCATTCCATCATCCAAAACAAAAATACTATCGTAAATGAGATTGATGGATACCTTGCAATGGAAGTAGCTCATCTTATTTTGGAAAAAATAAGTAATACAACTAAATTGACCTGACAATTTTCATGCAGCAAATTAAATTGCTTAGTACACGTTGGTATATTTTTTCAGATGTGCTCGCCTCTGTTATTGCATGGATTTTTGTAACGCACCAAAGAAAAATTTTACTCAACCAGGATCCGCTTACTTATTGGGGTTTATTTACAAGCTATCAATATTTTTATCAATCCGTTTTATTAATAATAATTTTTTGGGTTACTCTTTTTGCAGTAGCAGGTGCTTATAATCTTCCGCTTTATAAAAAATCACGGTTAAAGGAATTAACTAATTCATTTATTCAATGCCTTATTGGTTCAATAATTTTACTGTTTATTATTTTTTTAAATGATAATGAACAGCATTATACTTATTTGTATGATGTTTTTTTTATGCTGGTATTGTTGCAAACTTTATGTGTTGCTTTTGGAAGGTTGCTGCTGGTTTCAATTGCAAAAAATAATATTAGAAAAAACCCGCAACTTTTTAATACAATTATTATTGGCAACGGTGTAAAGGCTACAGCAGCGTTTAATGAAATAAAAAGAAATTATGATACTGCAGGATATAATTTGCTTGGATTTATAGCAGATTACAAATTCTCAAAAAATGGGGTTTCAAAGCAATTGCCTTGTCTTGGTACAATAGAGCAAACCGAAACTATCATACAGCAAAAAAATATAAACCAGGTTGTAATTGCGCTTGAAGAATCAGAACATAAAATTACAGAAACATTAATAAGCAGCCTGAGCGTGCATAATGTGGAAATTAAAATAGTTCCTGACATGCTTGCTATACTTTCCGGTTCTGTAAAAGTGAACAATGTGCCCGGTACTATTTTAATTGATATTGATACAACATTAATACCTGCCTGGCAAAATAATATCAAGCGGTTGATTGATGTGGCCGCATCTTTAACAGTATTAATTATTTTATCTCCATTGATGTTGTATATAGCGATGCGTACAAAATCTTCATCATCAGGAAATATTATTTTCAGACAGGAAAGAATAGGTTATAAGGGAAAATGTTTTTGTATTTATAAGTTCAGGTCAATGTATGCAGATGCAGAAAAAAGCGGCCCGGCGCTTTCTGCTGAAAACGATGTGCGTATAACCAAATGGGGAAAAACCATGCGCAAATGGCGATTGGATGAATTGCCGCAGTTATGGAATATTTTAAAAGGAGAAATGAGTTTTGTAGGCCCAAGGCCTGAACGTAAATTTTATATTGATGAAATAAATAAGCGCACACCTTATTTTCGGTATTTGTTGAAAGCAAAGCCCGGTTTAACTTCCTGGGGAATGGTGCAGTTTGGCTACGCATCTAATGTTGACGAAATGATTGAACGCATGAAATATGACCTTGTGTATGTTGAAAACATTTCTTTACTGCTTGATTTTAAAATTATGCTATATACATTACGCACAATATTTTTGGGCAAGGGAAAATAATCCAAATGCAATAATTTTAAGCTGACATATCAATCATGCAATTACAACTACTGCCTTCATATGAAATTGATAAGCAAAAATGGGATGATTGTTTAAGTAACAGCATCAATCCATTTATATATGCTTCTTCTGTTTATCTTGATCATTTAACTGAAAACTGGGATGGGATTGTTGATGATGATTACAACATCATTATGCCAATACCCTGGAGAAAAAAATACGGATATAAATATTGTTATGATGTGCCTTTTGTTCAGCAGTTGGGCGTATTTGGTAAAACCTTACAGCAAAATGATATTCATGAATGCATAAAATTGATGCTTCACTCATTTAAGTATGGCGATTATTCTTTAAACTTTATGAATAATATTAAAAGTGGAAAAGTAACCAACAATTATATGCTTTCACTTGCTTCCAATTACAGGTCAACATCTTTTTTTTATTCTGATAACTTAAAAGCAAATCTTAATAAAGCAGCCAAACAGGCTTTTGAATACAGTTCAGCTAAAGCTGAAGATGCAATTGATCTTTTTATGAACGTGTATGCAGAAAAGTTTAGCCATGTTACTTCAACCAATTACAAGAAATTTTATGAATTATGTAAACTGAAAGAAGAAGAAAATAATCTCATTGTTCGCAAGGTCTCATCAAACAAAAATATTTTAGCAATGAATTTATTGCTGAAAGATAAATACAGGATTTATAATATAATGCCTTGTACAACACAGGAAGGAAAAGCTGTTTCTGCAGGTCATTTTTTACTGGATAATATTATAAAAGAATTTTCGCAAACAGGTTTGATACTTGATTTTGAAGGCTCAGATATTTCAGGCATTGAACGTTTTTACAAAAGCTTTGGCGGCATTAATCAGCCATATATTAAAATACATTTTAACAGGCTGCCGTATTTTTTACGATTGTTTAAGCGCTGAGCGCTCTTCCAGAATTCTTTCAGCTATCATCATATCAACCGGCCTGGTAATTTTTATATTATCATATTCACCTTCGGCTAAAAAAACCTGCGTGCCATTAGCTTCCACAACTGTTGCTTCATCTGTAAATGCGTCTGTATAATTCTGTTCAAATGCAGGTAAAATAATGCTGCTTAAAAATGTTTGCGGCGTTTGAATAATGCGCACCTGCGCTCTGTTTGCAACGGAATGATATGTATGATTTAAAATGCGTATGCTGTCTGTTGCCGGCACCGCAGGTATAGCGCTTCCTTTTTCAACAGCAGTTTTATAACAGCGGTAAATAAGCGGAACAGATACAAGACAGCGCACAGCATCATGCACAAATACAACTGAATCTTCTTTTACTGCTCTTAAACCGGATTGAACTGAATGAAACCTTGTATCTCCGCCGCAAACTGTTTCAATCTGGTTACTTTCGCTAAAAGATGCCGCAATTATTTTCCCTTTATTAACATGCTGTTCAGGCAAAACCAAAATAATTTTTATATCGCTGTAAGCACGCATAAAAGTTTCAAGTGTATACCATAAAACAGCTTTCCCTTTCAGTAATAAAAATTGTTTTGGAATAGTATTGCCCATTCTTTTACCTGTGCCGCCTGCAACTATTACTGCATACTTTTTCATCAGGTAAATGTAAGAAGTAAGATGTAAGATGTAAGAAATGCAACAAACCGTTGTATAATTATATAATAATTTTATGAGGCAAGGCAGGATTTATTGTTTAGTGAATGTATAAGGATCATATTCCAAAAAGTCATTCACTTTAATATCAATTGAAATAACTTTATCGCCATCGTTTATAAACTTTGCAGGAAATATTCCATAAGCAGGATTACTGTAAGTAAGCATCCATTCATTATTATCCATGTATTCGAGTGTGCCTGTTACGTTATGCTGGCTGAAATTGATATGCAAATCGCCACCACTGGCTCTTATTGACATATTACCAAATACAGGGTTTGAATAATTTCCCGTGTAAGCACTTAAAGAAAGCGGCGGCTTTTTATTCTTAATTCTTGCTTCAAGTGCATCAATTTTAGAAAGTGCTTCATTTCTGTCGTTCATAAAATTACCTAAAGCCATTTCGCTATAATTTCTGTATGGAAGGCCAAGATATGCATCAAGAATTTGATAGCGCAACAGTTCAAAAAAATCCTGGTTATCATTGTTGGTAAAAATGGCAATACCCAAATTTTCTTCCTGAACAAAACAGGTATTGGTTACAAAACCATCTGCGCCGCCTGTATGTTCAAAAGTTTGCATACCGCCATAATCACTCATAAAAATACCCAAACCATAACCGTAATAATGAATGGGCAGTTCCGGATTTTTGCGGCTGCTTAAAATTGTATTCATATCTCTTGTGCGTTGTATTGCCTGCCACGGAATAATTTGTTTGCCATTTACGTAGCCGCTGTCAAGCTGCATTAACAACCATTTCGAAATATCTTTTACATTACTAACAATTGCACCGGCAGGAGCAAGGTTGTCAACATTATCATAAGGCAACGGTTGCAGCTCTTTTGAAAAAGCATTTGTGTAAGGACTTGCGGCATCGGGCATTTGACCCATGTTATTACCAAGTGTATGTGTGTTTGTCATGCCAAGCGGTTCAACAATGCTATCATACACATATACTTCCCATGGCTTGCCTGTAACTTTTTCTATAACCTGGCCAGCCGTTAAAAAACAAGTATTGCAATAACCCCATTGCTGCCTGAAATTTCCTGTTGGTTTAAGAAATCTCATCTTATACATTAATGAATCTCTTGAATACAAAGAATTCCAGAATGTAAAATCGCCCTGGAATGTTTTTGTACCAAGATGATGCGACAACATATCTCTTATTGTAACAAGATTGGTGGTGTTGCTGTCATAAGCCCGGTACCAGGGAAAATATTTTGTGATCTTATCATTAAGCGAAAGTTTTTTATCATATTCCAATTGTGCAAGCGATGTTGCTGTAAACAATTTACTGTTGCTGGCGATCATAAAAAGCGTATTCTCATCAACAGGTTCTTTTGTTTCAAGATTGCGGACGCCATACCCTTTCATTGCAACCACTTTTCCATCTTTTACAATTACAATGGCAAGGCCGGGGATATTCCAATCTTTCATGCCTTTGCTGATGTAACTATCCAAACTATCTTTTATAAATGAAGGTTGGGCATGTAAAAAAGTAAAAAGTAAAAATGAAAAAGTAAAAAGCAATAATTTTTTCATGGCAAGAAATTAAACGCGTAAGATAAGGATTGATGTACTATATGGCAATTTGTTTAACAAGCTTTATTTATACTCTCCAAATACTTTTCTTAATTCATCTGCAATTTCACCAAGCGTGCAATAGTTTTCAACTGCATCAATTACCGAAGGCATAATGTTTTCTCCGGAAGTTGCCTTAGTATGCAACAACTCTAAACAATTCTTTACACGAGTATGATCTCTGTTTTCTTTTAAGCTCTTCAGTTTTTCAACCTGTAGTTTTCTTATACTGTCATCAATTTTTAATAACGGAATTCTTTCTTCGTTTTTATTTTGAAATTTATTTACACCAACAATTATTTTCTCATTTGTTTCAATTTTCTTTTGATATTCATAAGCACTGTGCGCAATTTCATTTTGCATAAAGCCTTGTTCAATAGCTGCAATACTTCCGCCAATTGCATCAACCTGTTCAATTAATTTCCACGCTGCGTTTTCAATTTCATCTGTAAGCGATTCAATAAAATAACTTCCGCCTAAAGGATCAACTGTATCAGCAATGCCGCTTTCATAAGCAGCAATTTGTTGTGTGCGTAAAGCAATGCCGGCCGCTTCTTCTGTAGGTAAACTAAAAGCTTCATCGTAGCCGTTGGTATGCAAACTTTGTGTGCCGCCCAACACAGCGGCTAATGTTTGAACGGTTACTCTTGCAATATTATTTAAAGGTTGCTGCGCCGTTAAAGTGCTGCCGCCGGTTTGTGTATGAAAGCGAAGCATCATAGCTTTTGCATCTGTTGCACCAAGCTCTTTCATCATTTTCGCCCACATTCTTCTTGCTGCGCGAAACTTGGCAACTTCTTCAAACAAATTATTATGTGCATTAAAAAAGAAGGAGAGGCGCTTGCCAAAAACATTTATATCAAGTCCTTTTTCAAGCGCAGCTTTTACATAAGCTTTTCCATTGCTTAATGTGAAAGCAATTTCCTGCACGGCTGTACTTCCAGCTTCGCGGATATGATAACCCGAAATGGAGATCGTATTCCATTTTGGTAATTCATTACCGCACCATTCAAAAATATCTGTGATGATACGCATGGAAGGTTTGGGCGGATAAATGTATGTTCCTCTTGCTGCATATTCTTTTAAAATATCATTCTGTATGGTACCCGAAATTTTTTTAAGATCAGCGCCTTGTTGTTTTGCCAGTGCAACATATAAACTTAGTAAAATAAAACCGGTTGCATTAATCGTCATTGATGTGGTTATATCTTCAAGCTTAATACCATTGAACAGCTCTTTTATGTCTTCAATACTATTAATAGCTACACCAACTTTTCCCACTTCACCATCAGTAAGATCATGATCGCTATCGTAACCAATTTGTGTAGGAAGATCAAATGCAACACTTAAGCCGTGCACGCCTTGTGATAATAAATAATGGTAGCGTTTATTGCTTTCTTCTGCAGTAGAAAAACCTGCGTACTGGCGCATCGTCCAAAGTTTGCCGCGATACATATCAGCCTGAATACCGCGTGTAAACGGAGCCTCTCCCGGCTTCTCCAAAGGAGAGGAGTTGGAAACATCATCCTTAGTATAAATCTTTTTTATTTCAATACCGCTATCTGTAAAACGTTTGGTTTCATCAGGCATAAAAAAAAATTAGAAGAGCCGCAGCAAATTTATTCCATTAGCTTTTTTGCTTCATAGCTTAGAACTTCGCTTACAACTTCATGCAATGTACCTTTCTTATCATTCATTAAAAATTCAAGCAATAATTTATTAAGATCTAAACCTGTAGCATGCGGCGGCAATACATTGGCAAGCTGGTTTATAATAAGAAGATTTTGTTCTTTAAGATTTTTTACAGCATTCCATGCTTCAGGTGTTACATAAATCTGCTGCGTAATATTATAATCAAATTCTGAACGAACGCTTTGCGTAAGCAGTAATTGCATTTCTCTTGCAGAAGCATTAGGCTGATTTACCCTTGTTATAACATGCGGCAGCGCAATTCTGTCAACCAGAATAAGCAAGCGTTCATAAGCCTGCAACTGTATTGATTTTGTGGCAGCATTTTCTTTGGAAACGCCATTTGTATCACTAACAGTTTTTAAACGGGTAGTAAGTATGTAAATAATGCTGCCTGTAACCAGCGCCGTAACCACAACAATAAAAATGATAGAACTTGTATCCAATGTATATGTTTTATGCAAAATAAATAATATGCCTAACAATCAACGATCAAATTAAAAAGCTATTGTTAAACCTCAATCATCTGCCAGAATTAAAATAAGATTTTACTGTTTAACTTTGCAGCGCATTATGAGTGACAGCAGTGAAAAAAAGTATTTCGATTTCTCAGTTCTAAAACGTGTTTTCACATTTGTAAAGCCTTATCGCTGGCGGTTTGTTGTAAGTATTATTCTTGCCATTATACTTTCTTTTTTTACGCCTGTTCGCCCTTTTTTAATACAGCTTACAGTTGATAAAGCAACTGGTAAAAACGTGCATACGCCGTGGGTCATTCAACTGTTATTTCCGCATACGCAGTTAAATGATGCATGGCAGTTTATTATTGCTGTTACTGTTTTCCAGGTTGTATTTATTTTTATAGAAACGGTTGCGCGTTTTTATTTTAGTTTTCTTACTTCATGGCTTGGCCAAAGTGTGGTGCGTGATATGCGTACTGCTATTTATAAAAAAATCCTCGGGCTTAATCTTAAGCAGTTTGATACAACGCCGATAGGCACGCTTACTACAAGAACGATTAATGATATTGAAAGCATCAACGATATTTTTTCTGATGGGTTGATTCCCATTTTTGCTGACCTGCTTTCAATAATTATTGTATTGGTTACAATGTTTGTTACTGACTGGCGGCTTACATTGATTGCACTAATTCCTTTTCCGCTTTTAATTCTTGCCACCTATTATTTTAAAGAAAGTGTAAACAAAAGTTTTATACAGGTGCGTAATGCAGTAGCTGCATTAAATGCGTTTGTGCAGGAGCGTATAACCGGTATGGCGATAGTGCAGGCTTTTGCTGCAGAAGACAGAGAACTTGAAAAATTTAATAAGATAAACAGGCATCACCGCAATGCAAACATCAGGTCAATATTTGCATATTCTGTTTTTTTTCCTATAGTGGAAATTGTGCTGGCGGTTTCCACTGGTTTGCTGGTTTGGTGGCTTGCCGGTCAGGCAGCTTCTAACCCAATAAAAAATAAAGACCTTGCCGGCGAATTGGTTGCTTTTATTCTTTATCTGAATCAAATATTTCGCCCGTTACGTGTAATTGCTGATAAATTCAACGTGATACAAATGGGCGTGATTGCAGCAGAGCGTGTGTTTAAAGTAATTGATAATCCGGATGCATTGGCGCCTTCTGCTGATGATGCTTATGCGCCTCAACAACGACTTGAAGGCAAAGTAGAATTTGATCACGTTTGGTTTGCTTATAACGAAGAAAATTATGTGCTGAAAGATATTTCATTCAAGGTTGAAGCCGGCGAAACGGTTGCCATTGTTGGCCACACAGGCAGTGGCAAAACTTCAATAATAAGTGTATTAAACCGGTTGTATCACATAAATAAAGGGGAGATAAAGCTGGATGATATTAATATAGAAAAATATAACCTTGATACTTTAAGAAAAAATATTGCAGTTGTATTGCAGGATGTATTTCTTTTTTCCGGTTCAGTAATGGATAATATCACACTGCATAATGGTGAAATAAAAAGAGAGGAAGTAATTGAAGCGGCAAAGCTTATCGGCGTGCATGACTTTATTATGCAATTGCCCGGCGATTACGATTATAATGTAATGGAACGCGGCAATACATTAAGCCTTGGTCAGCGGCAATTGATTTCTTTTATACGAGCCATACTTTCTAATCCTGCAGTACTTATTTTAGATGAAGCAACATCCTCAATTGATTCAGAAAGCGAGCTGCTTATTCAAAATGCAATTGATACTTTAATAACCGGAAGAACAGCTATTGTGATTGCACACCGTTTATCAACCATACGTAAGGCAGATAAAATAATTGTATTGGATAAAGGTGAAATAAAAGAAATTGGAACGCACGAAGAACTGCTTGTGCTAAATGGTTTTTATGCTAAGCTGCATAGTATGCAGTTTAAAAAGAATAAAACAGCGGTGATATAGTTTACGATTTTGATTTACGAAGTACGTTTAAGTATTTTGCCTGCGATTTGGTGAAGCAATAAATTATAAACAGCAAATTGTAAATCGTAATTCGTAAATCATTTAATCAAGATAAATTTCAAGCAAACCATCAGGTAAACTTACATGCACTTCTTTTTTCTTACGGTCAATTTTTTTCAGGGTTGATTCATTTAAAGGAATTAAAACTTCTTTATTGTTTAGTGTAATCTGTAATAATATTTGCTGCGGCTGCTCCATCACTGCTTCAACCATACCAAGTTTCTCTTTTTTATTAAAAACAATAAAACCTAAAAGATTTACCGGTGCAGTTTTACTTACCAGGTTTTCAAAATCGGTTTTAGTTAGCCAAACTTTTTTTTGAAGCAATTTTGCAGCTGCTTCTTTTGAATCAATTCCTTCAAGCTTTATAATTGTGTCTGTATTATTTTTTACAGTACTTTTTTCGTGGAAATAAGGTAAATATTCATCTTTTATTTTTTCGATAAAGATTGCTTCTACGGTTTTAAAATCAGTGTTCTTGCCCAATGAATGTTTTAAAATTAGTTCGCCTTTTAAACCATGTGTTGCTACTAATTTCCCTATATGAATATAAGTGCTCAAGAATTTTTTGTATTGATAATTTTAAAATGAATTTAGTTCTGAAACTGCAGCTGCCAAACTTATTACAGTACAAGTGATGCGATCAAGTATAGGACAGGCTGCACGAAGATGCCATAAAAAACTATTGATCGTAACCAAAATAAATACTAAAAAAAAATTTCTGAGCATAAAAACTTAAGAGATGGCATGATAATTAATATAAAATCGAAAATTTATTTTCTTAAGTGTAAAAAGAAAATACATTTGTCGCAGTTACCAATTAATTAAAACATAACTATTATGAACAAAGCTGAATTAGTTTCTAAAATTGCTGATGATGCAGGCCTGAGTAAATCACAGGCAAACAGTGCTCTCGATTCGTTTATTGATGCTGTTACAAAAACGCTTAAATCAGGCGATAAAGTTACACTTGTGGGCTTCGGTACTTTCTCTGTTTCAAAACGCAGTGCCCGCACGGGACGTAACCCGCAAACCGGGGAAACTATTAAGATAAAAGCTAAAAAGGTTGCCCGCTTTAAAGCAGGTAAAGAACTGGCAGCCAAAATATAATGCCGTTATATATAAAAGGCTGATAGAATAAATCAGCCTTTTATTTTTGGATAATCAAATTTAATACAATCAAATAAAAATTATGGGTAGAGGCGATAAGAAAACAAAAAAAGGAAAAATAGCAAAAGGTTCTTTTGGAAAAAGCAGGCCAGCTAAACCTGCAAGAGCAAAAAAAGCAAAAGAAGCAAAGGAAAAACCTGAATAGTTGCGTATTAGAACTACGGAGCCAGTCTCTCAACCTTCCAACTCCCTTCTGCAGTTTTGGTATATTGAATGCGATCGTGCAAGCGATTGGTACGACCTTGCCAGAACTCAATTTTTAAAGGCATAACCCGGTAACCACCCCAATGTGGCGGCCGGGGAATGCTGTTTTTAAATTCTTCTTTATAATGTTGTGTATTTGCTTCAAGCAATTCCCTGCTTTCAATAACATTACTTTGTGGTGAAGCCCACGCACTAATACGGCTGCCTTCAGGTCTTGATAAAAAATAAGCCTCGCTTTCTTCAGCGGAAATTTTTTCAACTTCACCTTCAATTCTAATTTGCCTTTCAATTTCTTTCCAGAAAAAAGTTAAAGCAGCGCAGGGATTTTCTTCAAGCTCTTTGCCTTTATGGCTTTCATAATTTGTATAAAACACAAAACCATTTTCGTTAAAACCTTTCAGCAAAACAATTCTTGCAGACGGCCTGGCATTTTTAGTTGCTGTGGCCAGCGTCATGGCATTTACTTCAGGTATTTCGCTGTTCATGGCATCATTCCACCAACGCTCAAATTGCTCAATTGCATCTGATGCCACATCGGCTTCATTTAATGTATGCAAACTGTAATCTTTGCGTATATCAGCGATGGATTTGTTCAATGAGTTTTGTGTTTTGAGTTTTTTGTTATTCAACTTTTGAAGCACTTGCTATATCAACAACTTTAAAACTCCCCTTAGGGTTTGGGAGTTAATTCACCAGCGTGCCCACACTCATGCCTTCTATAACTTTTAAAAGATTGCCTGGTTTATTCATATCAAAAACAATAATAGGCAAGTTGTTTTCCATACAAAGCGTAAATGCTGTCATATCCATTACTTTCAAATTTTTTAAAATACATTCCTGGTAAGTAATGGTTTCATATTTTACAGCTGTAATATCACGTTCAGGATCGGCAGTGTAAATACCATCAACACGGGTGCCTTTTAAAATTACATCCGCTTTAATTTCCAAAGCTCTTAATGAGCCTGCAGTATCTGTAGTAAAATAAGGATTACCAGTGCCTGCGGCAAAAATTACCACGCGGCCCTTTTCCAAATGGCGTATTGCCCTGCGGCGTATATAAGGTTCTGCAACCTGCTCCATTTTTATTGCACTTAATAAACGCGTATCAACACCAACGCGCTCAAGCATTGCCTGCATGGCCATGCCGTTTATACTTGTAGCCAGCATGCCCATATAATCACCATGCGCACGTTCAATACCTGTTTCAATTTCGTTGGCACCGCGGTAAATATTGCCGCCACCAATTACCACCGCTACCTGCACGCCAAGTTCGGTTATAGATTTTATGTCGTTTGCATACTGCTCAATTATTATTGGGTTAAACGGTTCAAAGCCATCAACGCCGTTGCCCATTAAAGATTCGCCGGAAAGTTTCAGCACTATTCTTTTGTATCCTGGTAGCATGCTTGTGTTTATTATTTTTTTTGTTGAATGATGGCTGCAAATTAAGTTAAAAGTCAAAAGTCAAAAATCAAAATTCAAAACTGATGCATACATTTTTACTTTTTACTTTTGATTTTTTAATTATTGTCATATGAATTCTGCAATGTATTACAGCGATTACCTTCAGCTTGATAAAATTCTTGGAAGCCAGGAACCCGCAAGTTTTAAAAATGATAACCAGCCCGCACATGATGAAATGTTATTTATTATCATTCATCAATCGTATGAGCTTTGGTTTAAACAAATTTTATTTGAACTGGATTACGTATTAAAGGTTTTTAATAAAGAAACCATAAATGATAATTCTGAAGACCTGAATCTTGTGTTGCACCGCTTAAGAAGAGTTATAAGAATTTTCGAATTGTTAAATCAGCAGGTAAGTATTTTAGATACAATGACGCCGCTTGATTTTTTAGAGTTTCGTAATTTATTAACTCCGTCTTCAGGTTTTCAAAGTACCCAGTTTCGCTTAATTGAAGCTACGCTTGGTTTGCAAATGGATAGCCGTCACCAACATACTTATTATAAAAGAACGGGCGAAGGTGGATTTACTCAAGGTGATTACAACAGGATTAATGAAAGAGAAGCTATAGAAAATCTTTCAGAGCTTATAAATAAATGGCTTGAAAGAATGCCTTTTTTTGAAGAACAGTTTTGGAAAAATTACAAAGCCTTATCTATAAACAATACTGAAGCACATATTTTTTGGAATGATTACAGGCAGATATACAAAACCGGTTTAACAGAAAGAGAAGCGAATAAAATTGTTGATTTTGATTATGTTTTTTTCAACAAAATTCATGAAGAAATTACTGCAGAAAATGTAAGTCAGTTAAGAAGCAATTTTTCTGCGGCTGCTTTACGGGCTGCTTTGTTTATTATGCTGTACAGAGATTTTCCGGTGTTTCAAACATCTTATCAAATATTAGATTCGTTGGTTGAAATTGATCATCTTATGAGCAACTGGCGGCATAAACATTTAATAATGGTGAGAAGAATGATTGGTATGCGTGTGGGTACAGGCAATACTTCCGGAGCAGGATATTTGGAAGGCGCTTTAAACAAGCATTATGTGTACCGTGATATTGCCGGGCTTTCAACTTATTTAATTGAAAGAAGCAATTTACCAAAGCTGCCTGATGAATTAATAAAGCACCTGAGTTTTAATACAGATTAAATTTTATAGCAGTTGTAAGTTTTAATAAACCAGAATTTTATTTATTTCAACTCCATTCTTCCATATCTTTTTCCTGCTGGCGCTTATATACTTTTTTAGACAGGTAATAGCTTAATTCATATAAGCCAAATAATGGAAGAAATACAATGGTTTGGCTATACCAGTCAGGACTAGGTGTAATTACAGCAGCAACAACCAGCAAAATAACAATTGCATACTTGCGGGTTCGCCGTAAAAACTGCGGAGTGATAATACCAATTTTTGTAAGCGCATAAGTAAGCACCGGCATTTCAAAAGCAATACCGCAGCCTATAATAACATCTGTAAGGTTATCAATATAATCGTTTATAGTTGGCCTTGTTGTAACCATATTAAGCGCACTTACCTGGAAGGTGGCAAGAAAATTAAAAGTAAATGGCCCTAAAACAAAATAGCCAAATGCCCCACCTAAAAAGAAAAAAAATGAAACCCAAAATATAACAAAGCGCGTTCCTTTTAATTCTTTGGGTTTAAGTGCAGGTTTTACAAAACGCCAGAACTCCCAAAAAACGTAAGGGAAAGCAGCAATTAAACCGCCTACAAATGCTATCGAAAAACTGCTGAAAAACTGGCCGCCAAAAGTAGTGGTTTGCATACTTATGTTTACAGGCGGCAAGCAAAGCCCGTTACCTAAACCAAGTGCATGGCTAAGATTGCAAATAACACGATAGCTTATAAAATTTGGATTTATCGGGCCGGCAATAACGTTATCAAATACCCATTGTATTTTAACGAAAATTATTATTGCAAAAAATATTACAACAAGCAACGAGCGGATAATATGCCATCTTAATTCTTCAAGGTGATCTATAAAAGCCATTTCACCTTTGCCCTGGCTTCTGCGCCCGAAAAAACCTTCTGCCATGTATGTTCGTCTTTTTTAAAAAGGGTACAAATGTACGTGGCGGGTAAACATGCAATTATAAAAAAAATAAATTGTAAAGATGTTAACGTAGCAGTTTAAGTTTTACCATTTCAATCCTGGTATCGCTTACATTCAAAATATCAAATTCATATTTATCAATTATGATGCGCTCTTTAGCGTGCGGAATGGTTTCATGCTGATTAATAATATAACCAGACAGCGTTTCAGATTCGCTATCTGGAAAATCAAGATCATATTTTTCATTCAGGTAATCCAGTTCAAGCCGGCCTGAAAATATAAATTCATTTTCTGCAATTTGCTTTCCAACAAACTCTTCAGTATCGTATTCATCCTGTATCTCTCCAAAAATCTCTTCCAGTAAATCTTCCATGGTTATAATGCCAGCTGTACCGCCAAACTCATCAACAACCCATGCAATGCTTTTTCTTTCTTTATTGAATTTATTCATTAAATCTGTTGCACTCATGGTTTCGGGCACAACAGGAATGGGCAGTAAAATAGAACGCAGATCCTCAGGTTTTTTAAAAAAATCAAGCTGGTGAATATATCCCTGAATATTATCAATATTGCCTTCATACACAACAAGCTTACTTAACTTGGTTTCTACTAAATGCTGCAATGCCTGCTCAACAGAATTATGTATTTCAACTCCTTCTATTTCTGTTCGCGGCACAAGGCATTGCCTTACCTTGATTGAAGGCAACGATAATGCATTCTCAAAAAGTTCGGTATTTAAATCCTGTGAATCAGGATCCTGTTCTCTTGTTTGCTGATAAAAATGTTCAAGATCAACTTTAGAAAAAGGTTCGCCTTTATCTTTTATTCTTACATTAAAAAGATACTTTAAAATATTTTCTGCAAGGTTTACAAATAATGAAGAAATGGGATTGAATATATTATAAAACAGTTTTGCAAACGGCGCAAAAAAACTTAATAAGCTATTATTGCGTGCACGAAAAATTGCTTTTGGCAAAAACTCGCCAATGATTAAAACAACCAGCGATGAAAGTATGGTATCAAACAACAGCTTTACATATTCATTTTGCAGTTTGAGCGGGTTCCATAAAGAAGTGCGCATCAGTTCGCTGAACAATAAGCCATAAATAACCAAAAAAATATTTATGCCAACTAAGCATACACCTAAAAATCGCGAAGGGTTTTCCATGAATTTTGAAAGAATACTGCCGCTGCTGAGGCCTTGCTTTTTTTTCAGTTCAACAGAGAGACGACTTACGCTGATGAAAGCAATTTCAAGCCCTGAAAAGAAAGCTATGAAAAGAAGTGTAAAGGCAATCCATAAAATCAGGTTAACAGAATCCATATATCGAATATAGATGAAGTTTATTAAAGTATTTATTTGATTCTTTTATTTGTATATTTTGGTGAACGGGAAAAATGAATAACTGCAATAATTGTTATTGGTTCTGTTGAAGGATTATAAAATATTTTATAAGGAAAGTGTGTTAATATTATTCTTCTGATTTTGCTGTGCTTTTTTATTTTTGAAAATGCTAAAGGACTCTTCAATATTTTTTGAAACGCTTTGTCAACATCGTTGCGAAATTTTTTTCCTAAATTATCTTTCTCTCTTTCATACCATTCAAAAATTTCAACAATTTCTTTAGCAGCTCTCAAATCAATTTTCAGGTTGCTGTAATTTATCATTTTTTATTTCTTCCAGCTTTTTATCGAGCATCAATTTTAATTCTTCTCCGGTATAAAATTTTCCTTCACCTCTTTCATACCTGGCTACCCTTTCTTCAAGCATGGCAATTACTTCAGGTGATTCTTCTTCAAATTCTTCATTTGAATTATCTGCATCAATACTTTCCCATAATTCATCAATTATGCGAAGTTTTTCTTCAGTTGAAAGGTTTTTTATTTCAGATGTATCAAAAGGCATAATTAAAATTACAAAATTATTTATTTGCTTCAGCCTGCTCTTGCAAACCCTGGCTTTTTCCCATTTCTAAAATCCAGTCTTTACGTTTTAATTCAAAGTTAGTTCCAAGATATAAACGCCTTACCTGTTCATTGTCCGCAAGCTCTTCTGCGGTGCCATGCTGAAAAATTACTCCATCAATTAAAAGATAAGCACGGTCACAAATTGAAAGTGTTTCATTCACATTATGATCAGTAATAAGAATGCCAATGTTTTTATATTTTAATCTTGCAACAACACCCTGGATGTCTTCTACAGCAATCGGGTCAACGCCGGCAAAAGGTTCATCTAATAAAATAAATTTGGGATCAACAGCCAGCGCTCTTGCAATTTCTGTTCTGCGCCTTTCACCGCCACTTAAACTATCGCCGTTGTTTTTTCGCACATGAACTAAATTAAATTCCTTCAACAAATCTTCTAATTTATCCATGCGTTCCTGCTTCTTCATTTTAGTCATTTCAAGCACTGCAAGTATATTATCTTCCACACTTAATTTTCTGAACACAGATGCTTCCTGCGGTAAATATCCAATGCCCATTTGGGCACGCTTGTACATAGGCATTTTAGTAATGTTCTCTTCATTTAAAAAAACTTCTCCTGAATCTGCTTTAATTAAACCAACAACCATATAAAATGTTGTGGTTTTGCCTGCACCGTTTGGCCCAAGCAATCCAACAATTTCGCCTTGCTGCACATTTATTGAAACATCATTTACAACGGTGCGGCTGCTGTAGGTTTTAATTAAATTTTTTGTAGTAATGACTATATTCAAAATATTTTTCTTTCAACAAAAATAGATGATGACGGATAAATGAAACAGTAACTGTTTTTTCTTAACAAGAATTATTGTCTATTGATACAATTCCTGTTCATCAGTATCAGGCGTTTTCTGCCACAAATTTTTTTTGAAGAATTTTTGCTTTGGAATGACTTTCGTTGTATGAACTTAAATATCTAAGCTTTTCCCGGAAAGTTTTTTATTAAGGTTATATAAGGAATTCAATAAGCTGTCAGGTTTTTTAATGATGGCTTAAAATTGGAAGATATATTTTAATGAAAGCTGAAATTCATATTGGTACTTCGGGCTGGAGTTATAAACATTGGAGAAATATTTTTTATCCAGAAGGTTTGAAAACAACCGATTGGTTAAAGTTTTATGCGCAGCATTTTAATATAACTGAATTGAATACAAGTTTTTATCATTTACCCAAACCTGAAACAACAAAAGGCTGGGCAAAGAAAGTGCCTCATGGCTTTATGTTTTGTCCAAAGATGAGCCGCTACTTAACACACATGAAAAAACTCAACGATCCTGAAGAAAGTTTTGAACAGTTCTTTGATGTGTTTACACCGCTGAAAAGAAAACTCGGACCAGTGCTTATTCAATTGCCGCCATCATTACATTTTCATGCAGATAAAGCTGAACATTTATATAAGCTTTGTAAAAAGAAATATGCTTATTACAAATTTGCGATGGAAGTACGGCATCAAACATGGCTGGAAAAAGAAAGTTTAGACTTGATGAAACATTACAATATTACTTTTGTAATTGCACAATCAGGCACACGATTTCCCTATGCTGAAAATGTAACTGCAGAGCATATTTATGTACGTTTTCATGGACCGCAACAATTGTATGCGTCTTCTTATTCTGAAGAACAGCTTAGAAACTTCGCTGGCTTATTTAAGCAATGGAAAAAAGACGGACACAGCGTTTGGGCTTTCTTTAATAATGATGTATTTGGTTATGCAATTGTAAATGCAAACCAACTGATAGAAATGTGCAAATAATTAGTTCAGATTATACTGCACGTATCAAAGTACATATTGTTTACATAAAAATATTGCCTTGTCAACATCAAGATTTTATTAAAAAGGCGCAATAAAACAAACAGCAAATAACATCATAAAAAAAGCTCCGCATTTATGCGGAGCTGCTCATAGGTTGGATAAATACTTAAATTATTTCGCTAACTTTTTTTCTACCTTACTTCTTTCATTACCTTCTGACTGTATAGCCTTTTTAACCTTTTTTGGTGAAGCGCCTGTTTTCTGGCTTTCATAATTCACTTCATAATCCTGGCCTGCCGCAACTTTGCGACGGTCCTGGCTTCTTCCGCGGGTTGATGATTCTTTTGACATAATGATTTTTTATAAAAAAAATAAACAAAATCATGCCAAATACTATACATCTGTTTGTAAAAATAATGTGCTTCTTCAAATCATTTTATCAATAGAAAAGCCTCAAGCTTCATATCGTCCTCCATGCAACAGGAATAGAATTATAAACATTTAGTTTTGGCCTTATTTGG
>JABDGW010000040.1 GCA_013285855.1 Bacteroidota bacterium | reverse complement strand
AATCAGAAAGATCTTTAATGATACCAACAGGTGCAATGGAATCCTTGTTGGCGATATCGTTATGTGTCTTGTTTTTTTGTGCTGACGATGTAATCGATATCAGCAAAAAAATTACGACAGCAATTCTTTTCAACATTATAATAATATTTAATTAATTTCCAGTTAAACACGGCAATCGAAGATCTCTTCTTTTTGTATTTTTGTTCGCTTAAATAACCATCAAGCTTAGCAACCAAAATTCAATGTTAATTTAAGAATATTATTTTGCAATCACTATTATTACAAAGTTAGTTTACATTATATACTTATGAGGTTTGTTCATACCCTTCTACTCTTACTGATATCACACATTATTTGCAGTGCCCAATACGATAATGCCAATAAAAGAGATAGCATTAAAATATTAAATGCGAAATATGCCTATCACAAGCTTGACATTAATACAGATGAACATTCAAGCTTAAAATTGCCTTATGATACAATTGTGTTTAAGGATGTACGTTATGATACAACTTTCTTTGCAATGGATTATCCGTTGTTTCATGTTTCAAACACCTATAATATCAAAGAGAATTTTTATAACGGTTTTGCAAATAGTGTTTCAAAATATTTTAATCATTACTACTCCACGGAAAATAAAAAGACTGACAAGCAGCTTATCTGCTATATAAAGAAATTCTCTGTAGCCCTGCAATATGATCTGCTCGAAAACTTCAATGCAGGAGATTTACTTCACGATACAGCTAATGTAGTTAACATTGAAATTGAATGCTATTATAAACATGGCGATACGCTTTTTCCTGCAGTTAGGTTTGATACATCTTATCTGCATTTCTTTGGCTTTTTTGTGAACCCGCCGTCCGCTATAAAAAGGCTGCTTACCCCTTTAATGTATAAAATTGAACAAGTTAATTTAGATCTTGTTAAGCAACGTAAACACTTTAGTGAAGATTCAATTAAAAAGAGATATGAGAATCGATTTGATATTCCTATTTTGACAACTTCCAAATATAAAACAGGCATTTACAGAAATTTTAATGAGTTCAAAAATAACTCTCCTTCTATTGACTCTTTTAGTATCTCGACTGATAAAATAAAAGTAAGAGCAACCAATTTAAGCGGTCATGAGAGCACGTCTTTAAGAAATCTGTTTCAAAAAAGGAACACTGTCCTTTTTCTATATGATGAGAATGATAACTTGATCAGCCCTTCCCAAATATTTGGATATTGTGATGGCGAAACGATTTGGATTCAGCATGGGTCATTTTTCTATCCTCTTGTAAAAACGGGGAATTCGTTTGAGTTCATGTACACCTTTCACTATGCTGATTCAGATGGATCTACACATACTCAATACATATTAATGCCGCTGAATATGGATACTGGTCACAGTAATTAATATAGGTTGATGTAAGGATTATGTTCAACAACTAAAAAGACGCTATTGAAAATTAAATGAATCTTATCATTGTATCAACCACATATCTTTATTTATATCGTCATCGCCTCCATATTGACTTTGCACTGCATCTTTTAAATTGCCCGGGTTATAATCATATTCGCTTTGCGGATACTGCCAGCGTTTTGGAACCATCATATTATTATAAGTTCCGGGACCAACATCAAATGTGGGAATACCCGTGCGGCGATGTTCTGTAAATGCTTCCCAATAACTGTTCATAAACATGGCAATATATTTTTGAATAGCGATGAGATATAAAGCATTTGCTGAATTAAACGCAACATTTGATTGCTGCAAATATGTGTTAGCATCATCTTCTGAAATACCATAAAAAGCCATTGATGCAATCACACCATTGTTATAATGTTCTTCAGCAGTGCCTGCGCCACTTACCCAGTCTCTTGTTATAGCTTCAGCAATTAAAAATTCCTGTTCTGCATAGCCCATAAAAATCCATGGCTCATTTATTTTATCTTCATAATATCTTCTTTTTGCTCTTGAAGCATTGGCTGACGCTGTTTGCTGGTCACTGATAGTAAGTCCTCCATCAACACCCGCATAATTATCAAAATCGCCTGCTGCCAAACCCGCAATAGGCTCAGCAAATTCAAACAATCGCGGGTCTTTCCTGTCTTTTAATATATCAACAAATCCTTTCTCCATGCTTACAGCAGTACCAAATGAGAGGTAACCATAATCAGGATAATAATTATTTGTTGCTGATGTATTGAACACGAGTTGTGCATTATCAGCATTGCCCGTAAACAAAGGATACTTTAATGCATTGCTTACAATATTTTGAAATTGTTGTTTGATATTTAGCGTTGCATCATCTTCTTTGTTACTTAGATGAATTAACAAACGAAGCTTAAATGCGTTCGCAAATTTTTTCCATTGCGTTGCATCACCATCATAAATTATATCGCCATTAATTTTTCCTTTACTGTTATCTAATAAAGTATTTGCGTCATCAAGCTCCTGCAATATGCCTGCATAAACTGATTCCTGGTTATCGTAAACAGGTTTGAAATTTCCGGAAAAACCTTCTAATGCCTGCGAGTATGGAATATCCCCAAATTGTTCTGTAAGCCGGCTGAATAATATTGCCCTGAACAATTTTGTAAGACCTAAATATTGCGACTGGCCTTGTTGCTGCGCTAATGAATCCATTTGTTTTACCTGGCGAAGAATATCATAATCTGAAAAACTTCCCTGGCTCCAACTATAATCCTGGTCTGAGTTTCCTCTTTCATAATAAGTTAAATATCTGGAAGCGAAATCGGGACCCGTATTATCAACATAAAATAAGCTGTAACAAATATTAGTAAGCAATAATGCAGGTGTTCCGTTAGAAGGCTGGTTAGGATTTTTTTGAAAATCGCTATACTTTTTGCAGGAAGCAATTGAAACGATAATCAATATAAAAGCTGTAATGTATTTTAAGCGTTGCATAAAAATTATTTTTAAGATGAGAGCTGTTTAAAATTTAAGATTGATGTTTATGCCAATATTCCTGGAAGTAGGTTCTGCTAATGAGTATTCTGAATAACCATCAGGATCCATAAACGGAACGTTGGTAAACAACAACAGGTTTCTTGCAGTTACAGAAAGGCTGGCACCTTTAAAAGGTGTTTTACTTAAAACCTGCGGTGTAAAATTATACGTCAATACTACCTCTCTAAGTTTTACAAAAGAACGTTTATATATATCTGCACCTGCAATACCATTTACATAAGTTGCAAACACCCAGTCAATATAATTTACCGCAGTTGTATTGGGAGCAAACTTTCTTGTATCCGAAACAATATTTCCCTGAACATCGTATTGCACATCGCCGCTGGTAACAACAACGCCTTTTCCTACATAAGTGTTTTTACCGGCATAAGCATCGTCCCTGTATGAGTTTGCGGTAGCCGGATGCGTACCACCTTCATACAATTTTTGTTCAAGACCATTATTCATAATACCACCTATACGGCCATCAAATGAAAAGCTTAAGTTGAAATTTTTGTAACTAAGATTATTGATTATTCCGAAAATAAAATCCGGATCGGTGTGACCAATATTAACGTATTGATTGATGTATACAGGAAATCCATTTTCGTTATAAACTATCTGGCCATCGGTACTTTTTTCCCAATCATACCCGCGATATACATCTTTTCTTTCCCCTACTTTAACTCCATCACGAATTGAGTCGCCGCCATAATATTCTTTTACCCAACTATGCACTGTACTATAATTAGCAGTAATATCCCATTTAAAATTTTTTGTTCTTACCGGTGTTCCGGTTAATACTAATTCAACACCTTTCCTGTTTATTTTATCTCCATTTACCAATTGATAATTAAAGCCTGATGCATTGGATACAGGTGCAGTAATGGCAAAGTCTTTATCTATATAAGTGAAGTAAGTAAAATCAATACCTAACCTGTTTTTTAAAAACCGCAACTCGGTACCATATTCCTGTGAAATAGTGGTGTTGGGGCGAATGCCCTGCTGAATTAATGTACCGGGATAACTTAATGAAGCAGTAGTTCCATTCCAGCGGGGACCGGTTTGATATACAGGTATGGTAGCATACCAGTTTTTATAAATATTGCCCGGATCATTCGGATCGAGTATAACATTATCAGTAGAAACTTTTGACCATGAACCACGAAGCTTTGCATAGGATATAACTTCAGGCAGTTTAAATATTGTTGTTGGAACAATACCTAATGATGCAGAGGGATAGAAGTAAGAGTTGTTAGGTTTTTGTAAAGTTGTGGTAGCGTCGTTTCTGCCGGTAACTCCAAGAAATACCATTTTCTTATAGTCGAGGTCAGCATAACCAAAAAAACTATTCACCATGCGCTCAGCCTTAAAGTTTTCTGTATACACTGCGCCAACAGTATTGGCAAGATTATAATCTGCAGGTACATTTAAACCATTTGTTTTTGAATAGAGATAACTATTATTGTTGTACCTGCTGCTGCCACCAACAGAAACAGTAGCATTAAAATCATCATTGAAAAAACTTTTATTGTAAGTAAGCAAAGCATCTGTTACAATTTGAAAGTTGCTTAATCTTTTTTCAGTATAGTTTCCATCAAATTCACCATTGCCATAGTATATATAGCTTTTTGGTGTTTCTAAAGTTGAGAAAGCATTATTCGTAATAATACCGCTGCGTACATAAAGTGTAAGGTCCTTTGTAAAATTATATGTTGCATTTACCTGCCCTGTTACTACATCATTTGTATAACCATTTAATGCTTCGTATGCAACAAACCAGGGATTATTATACCATGTATAATTGTAGTTGAACTGCTGTACATCTTTTACACCATACGGAATAAAATTTCCGGAACCATCTGTTCTGCCGCCACCGGGTTTCCAGTAATCTTTAAGATCATTTATATCAACATCGGCACCCATCCATAATAAAATATTATAGAAAAAATTGTTGGCACCATAACCTGTTTGCGGATAATTAGGTGTGTATTGCTTGTTGTAAGATAATGTTGATTCCAGCTTAAGCTTTGCACCTATTTTTAAACTGCCGGATGCAGTAACTGTTGTTGAATTAAGTTTCGTATTTGGCACCTGCCCTTTCTCATACATGTGTGTGAGCGATATACGGTAATCAGCATTTTCGTTTTTGCCGGAAATAGCAAAATTTTGTGTTGTGATAAATTCATTATTCAAAAAATTCTTCAGGTTGTTTGTACCACGACTTATTGCAGGCATAGGTTTATAATGACTTTGATCTGTATAACCATTCTGTGTAAACGTATAAAGATTGGCAGGATCATAAGGACTGTTATATTGAGGATATTCAGCGCCTGTATTTAGTTTTGGTCCCCATACATAACCATAATCATCATACCAGCCACCACCGCCTTTGCCATCCACAAAAGCATAATATCCACTCCATCCCATGCCGTATTGAGTTTGTGTATCAGGAATGCGCAGATAACCTGTTTGAAATTGTGTTGTTGAATTATAAATAATTTCTGAACCATTAGCACCTGTCTTGCCTTTTTTTGTTGTGATCATAATGGCGCCATTAATACCGAGTGAGCCATATAATGCAGCGGCAGCAGTACCTTTTAAAACATTTACATTATCAATATCGTTTGGATTTAAATTCCAAAAATCAAAACTGCTGTTATCGGTAGGCACGCCATCAATTACAACCAGGGTTTTCTGACCTCTCAAGAATATCTCGGGATTTTCAAACAAGTTTGTTTTTGTAAGTATGTTAAGCCCTGCAACTTTACCAACAAGATTTTCTGCAATATTCGGTTCAGGTGCTTTTTCTAAAGCAGTGCCTTTTACCTCTTGTGTGGCATAAGATATTTTAGCCTTTTCTTTTTTAATACCTAATGCGGTAACTACTACTTCAGTAAGATTTGCATTACGCATCATTGTAACAACCAGGTCACTTGCCGTTGTTGCAACATCCTGCGGCTGAAAACCAACGTACGTTATTGTAAGCACTGCACCTTGCTGAACAGATATAATAAATTCTCCATTATCGCTGGTTAGTACAGCATTCTTTGTTCCTTTTTCTGTTACAGTGGCAGCGGAAAGCGGGTTGCCTTCATCATCTTTTACAATACCTTTTACAGTGATAATTTTCCTGGTTTCACTATTGCCCGCAAAGGCAACGTCATTAAATAAAATAACAAGTAATCCCAGAGCCAAAGCGATTAATAATTTTTTCATAAGAGCGTTTTTTAAATCGTTAGATAAATTGCTGAATAAGTTTACGAAAAGCAATATCGAGAAACTTTTGCAATTAGCTTTTACATTTTCAAATCTAAAAACACCTTAAGAAGTAAACTACCATTTTGCGTTCATCAACTAATACTTTTTTAGCAAAATGAATTTATATAGCTTTAATTTTCTAAAAAGGATTGTGCGCTATGAAACCTGCGTTAGAATATTTACCAAGAGATAAAGATTGCTCATTCGTAGTAAAGTTTTTTGACTATGCATATTTTCCTACCCCATGGCATTATCATCCCGAATATGAAATTGTAATGGTAACCGAGAGTACTGGCAAACGCATTATAGGTGATAATATCTCCGAATTTAAACCCGGCAATCTTGCATTCATCAGTTCAAACATTCCGCATATTTATAAGAACGATGAAAAATATTATGAAAAGAATTCAACACTAAGAGCACAATCAATAGTTGTACATTTTACAAAAGCTTCTTTAGGGAATGATTTTCTTCAATTGCCTGAAGCCACCACAGTAAATAATTTTTTAGATAATGTGGGAGGTGTTGATATCAGTGGTAAAACACATGCCCATGTAGCAAAAAAATTGTTTCGGATATTACAATTATCCGGTTTAAAAAAATGGATGTGCTTAATTGATATTTTGTGTGAGATCGCCGAATCAAAAACTGTTAAGTCTATAACAGATTCTGCACAACCAGGATTTAATCCAAAAGAAGCGCAACGATTGTTGATTATTTTTGATTGGATTGCTGCAAATCTTGAAAAACAAATTACTTTATCAGAAGCGGCAAAAGTTGCCCGGATGAATGAGAATGCATTTTCAAGATATTTTTCTCAACGAACACGCAAAACATTTTCTTCTTTTATTCAGGATCTGCGCCTGCAGAAAGCTGCAAAGCTTATCACGGAAAATGAATTGCCAATTACGCAAATTTGTTATGAATGCGGATATAATAATGTGTCGAATTTTAATCGTCAATTCCTGGAACACTATTTAATGAGCCCTAGAACATACAGGAATACATTTAAAAAACTTGAAGTTCAACAGACCTTATGAAAGCTGTTGCATAAAAATATTCGCTTACTCTTATTGTTGATAGCTAAATCCTAACTTCTTCAATCCATCTTTTACTTCATCACAGCTCATAAATAATTTCCATAGCAAACCACTGCGATAATTTTCCATCATTACAATTGCCGAGCCCTGGTCTATTGCTAAATAATGATCAGGATACCAATCATCTGTTTCACTAAAAGCATCATAAAAACCATAAGGGCCAAACAACTTATCATTCATATCATAATACCAATGCTTCATTGCTGCCATTGATTGTTGTGGCGTGTAAGGGAAAGATGATAAAGCAGCAGTGGGAGCAATTACACCACGATCATTTTTTTCATCAGGCGCATGTGCAGCATAACCTCTTACAGAATAGCTTGCTGTTAATCCCCAATTATTTTCTCCATAACCTTTATAGTGTTTTGGATTATCAACGCACCACTCATAATTGATCTTTGCCATCGTGCTCATCTCTTTCCAGTAATTCGCATATTTATCTTTTAAGCCGTGTGGATCTAAACCGAGATAAGAATAATGCGTCCAGAACAATGGGCCACCATGCGGCGGATTACCCTGCATAAATAAATGCAGTGTATCATTTTTATAATTGCTGATTTTATTGATTGAACCATTCTGTGCCCAGCCCTGATCATACACTTCCGCAGGCACACCATGCGCAGGTGATGAAGCACCAAGTATATATAAGATCAAACATTCGTTATAACCATGCACAGCAAAATTTTTCTTCCATGCATAGTTTGGACTCCAATGCCAGTACAAAACATTTTGTCCATCGCGCCTGTACCAATCATATTCTACGCCATGCCAGATACTATCAATTCTCATTGCAAGATTTTTCTCTTCAGTATTGCCATCTTTAAAATATTGCCGTACACAAAGTAAACCTTCCATCAAGTAAGAAGTTTCCACCATGTCGCCACCGTTATCATCATAACCAAAAGGTTTTACATGTCCATCTTCATCGTTTAACCAATGCGGGTAAGCGCCATGAAACCGATCTGCTTTTTCTAAAAAAGAAATAATCTTCTCAAATCGTTGCAAGCCTTGTTCACATGTTATATAACCCCGTTCGATACCAGCCAATAAAGCCATCAAACCAAAACCGCTACCGCCAACTGCAATAATAGTTTTATCATCGTTAGAATTATCTAAATGAATGCGCTCTGGTGCCATGCCGCTGTTAGGCTCTGCACCTTCCCAGAAATAATTAAATGTTCTTCGTTCAACAGTATCAAACAAAGCGGAATCTGAAATGTGTTGAATATTTAAAATCTTTTGTTGAGTATGAGATGTGCATGTAACCGATAACACAATAAAGGCTACAATAAAAAATTTTGTCATTTATATTGAACAAACGTTTTATTTAAACAGACAACAAAAATACTTAAAATTAAAAATGCGGGCTGCTGAAACCCAATGTCGTCATGCCTGTTTTTACTTCAGGGCATTTCATGAATAGATCCCAGATCAACCCTGAGCGATAATTTTCAATCATCACAATAATTGGCAGTTGATCTATAGCAAGATAATCAGAATCAAACCATGGATTTGTAAGATTGAAAGCATCTTTAAAGCCATAATTGCTGTTCCATAACTTATCGCCTAATTTATAATAAAAAAATTGCAATGCTGCCATGGATTGTGCAGGTGTGTAGGGGAAAGAAGATAAAGCTGCTGTTGGTGTTAAAACACCATCGTCATTATTTGGTTCATGTGCCAGGTAAAAAGATATGTTATCATCGCTTGCTGTTAATCCCCAGCAAGAATCGCTATAGCCATTATAACGTTTTGGATTAGCAACGCAATAATTATAATTGATTTTTGTATGTGCAAGTGTTTGCTGCTGGTAATCGGCGTAAGCATCGGTTAAACCATTTGGGTTAATTCCCATAAATGAATAATGTTCAAAAAATAAAGGTCCACCGTTTGAGGGCCCAAGTGGTAATACAGTACCATAATAGGTATTGCCATTTTTAATTGCTCCGTTTCTTGCCCATCCATTTTTGTAAGTGAACAAATTTATCGGATGCGTTGGAGAAGAGGCTGCCATTACATAAGTAATTAGTGCTTCATTCCATCCATTTACCTGCTGGTAAGTATCCCATCCATAATTCGGGCTCCAATGCCAGTACAAAGTGTTTTGCCCGTTTCTAAAAAAATTCCAGTCAACATTTTGATATAGTTTATTTATAGTATTTCTAAGATTGGTTTCGTTAGAATCTGTACCATCAAAATACTGTCGTGCAGCAAGCAGCCCTTCCATTAAATAAGATGTTTCCACAAGGTCTGCTCCATCGTCATGCGCGCTGAATGGAATAGTTGCGCCGGTACTTCCATTTATCCAATGTGCAAAGGCTCCGTGATATTTTGAACATTTCTGGTCGAGAAAATTTACAAGTTTTGTCATTCTCGTCAACCCTTCAGCTCTTGTAATAAAATTTCTTTCTATGGCAACCGGTATGCCCATAATTCCAAAACCCGTTCCACCGGTTGTACAAACATCAGAAGTAAGCCTTTCTTTTGCCATGCCTGAAACAGGATTTCCTGCATTCCAGAAGTAATTAAACGTGGTTTTTTGTACAAGATTAAGTAGTTTATTCTTGTTTAGTCTTGGGAATTTATCAGAAGAATCTATGGTTGTTACCTGGTTGTAATTATAAACAACACCTAACGATTGCTGATTAGATGATTTTAAATCACTGTCTATAAAAATTGTGTATTTGGTAATATAATATAAAGAAGATTTAGGCTGCAGTATAACTGTATTGCCATTATTAGCATAAGAATAATTAACTGCAACACGGCCAGAGCCAATTTTAAGCTGAATATTTGAAGGTGCTGCAGTTGTATCTACTGCCTTGGAAAATTTAATCTTGAAAGTTGGGTGTATACTTACATGATAATAAATAAAATTCCCGGTTTGATTATCTGCCTGCAGCGATACTAAATAAAATGATGCAGCTTTTGCCTGCTGCGAATTTTCACTTGTTATTGCTGTAATATCATTTTTCTTATTGCATGAAAAAAAACAAATGATAATAATAACTGCAGCACAAATTTTTTGCATTTTAAATCTTTTAAATAATTACTGGTGAGTGTAAATTTTTCAGTAGTAATATTAAGTAAAGAGGCGCCTTTAAGATTAAGACGCCTCTATTACTTATATCAATGCCTTGTACTAAAATATAGATTTATCATAAATTTTTAAAGCATCAATTTTTCCTTTAAATGGTAACATCCAAACCTCGGGAGGACCAAATACACCAGCATTCCACTGATTTTGGAATGCACCAATTAGTACACCATGAGGACTTGGGTTCGGAGCGAGATTACCAGCAGGTTGCCTGGTAGTGGTATCTCCGCTGTTGTACAATACAACATGGTCAAAATATGTTTGGCCATTTACCTTCAGGGTATATTGTGAAGTACCACCATCATAAGAGTACTGAATGTGAGACCAGCGGTGATAGAACTTGGGTATTCCACCAGCTTGTGTCCACTCCTCATTATAAGGAACATTTTTGTTTAATTTAAACATCACTTTAATTAAACCACTATCGCCCTGTGCTGAATTATATCCATCCAACAATACATGTTGATCAGGCCAGAAAGAAGGATCACCATTTAAATCAGTAACTTGCGGTATACACCAAATACATTGTGCACCACCCTCTTTTGGATAAGCAAAAACCCAGAAATCTCCTGAAAGGCCTGTTGTTAAATTAGGCAAAGCAGTGCCGGCGTTGTTATAAGAAACAAACCCGTTTTTAGGGCTTAAAAAAGCTGCTATACCATCACGCGCAGCAGAAGTTGACGTAAACGTAGCGTTCTTATGTGCTACGCCTTTAAGATGTTGCTTGGATTCGTTAAATGAACTGTCAAAGTTCCATACAGCAACTGGTGTGTTCGCAACTGTACTATTACTAACAGAACCGTTTTGAACTGACTTGTTCTGCAGATTTTCTTTACTGCACGAACTTAAAAATACTACTGAAAAAAGTGACATGGCAGCAATAAACACTTTAATCACATTGTTTGTTCTTTTCATTTTTTTTGTTGTTTATTAAATTATTAAATAGGGAGGGATAAAAGTTTTATAATCGTTAGTAAATAATTAATGCAGGAGACCCGCGAATATTAATACGATGATTGATACTGATAAGTTGCATATTGTTAATTTTAATATCCGGGATTTTGATGTAAAACTCCTTGTGATAAATCAATCTGGGCCTGTGGTATCGGCAGCCATTCGTCTCTGCCCGCTGTATAATTTAGCTTTTTAGCTGCATGCATTACATCGGCTGCAATGCCCCAGCGAACGATATCAAAGAATCTTTCCTGTTCCATCGCAAGCTCAATTCTCCTTTCATGTTGAATGGCCAGCCTTAAATCTGCTTTTTTAGTTGTAGTTACTCTAGGTAAAACAGCGTTGTTACCTGCCCGCGCTCTTGCCCTTACCCATTCAAGTTTATCCAATGCCTCATTTGTTTTGCCTAATTCATTTGCTGCTTCTGCATACATAAGCACTACATCAGCATATCTTAAAATCCTTACATTTTCCCACCAGGCCTGGGTGTTTCCCACTGATTGACGCATAGAAGGATCATTACCAAGATATACTTTCATGTTATATATGGAATCATTCGGTTCAGGCCTTCCAAATGTTTCTCCAAATATGGTTGGCGTTTTTGTTGGGCAAAACAACAACGTGCTGTTTAATCTTGGATCACCGGGTTCATAAGCAAGATGCAAATAATGTGAAGGATTATTAAAACCCCATCCTAAATCGTGTTGCGGGCCCTCGGCTATGCCACGCACTCCTTGAATACTTGCATATTGACACCCATAACCAGTGTTGTCAACACCGTCTCCGGATGGATGGTTAGCATCAGCATAACACTGTATCTCAAATACTGACTCACTGCAATTTTCCCCCGAATTTTTCCAAATATCAGCGTAAGGAGTTGATAAATTATATTGCCCGGAGTTTATTACCGTTGCTGCTGCATCCATTGCCTGTTGCCATTTCTTTTGGTATAAATAAACCTTAGCCAACATTCCCCACGCAGCACCGCTGGTTACCCGGCCAATAAATTTAGGATCCCATCCTGATCTTGAAGGAAGATGTGCCGCGGCATATTGCAAATCCTGCTCAATAAAAGCATATACTTTTGCAGGATTTGATTGTGGCACAACACTGTTTTTTATATCTAAAACTGTATCTATTATTGGTATGTTACCAAAAAGCCTTTCAAGTGTAAAATATGCATACCCGCGTAAAAATCTTGCTTCTGCCATTGCAGAGGCCTTCACTGATTCAGGTGTTCCGCTACTGTCCTGGGCTACTTTTTGCAAAACTAAATTGCAGTTATATATCAGGTCACCATAATATGCATTCCATAAATCATTTACCATTGATGAAAATGGCGGTACAGGAAAATTATCTACGCCGCTTAAATAAGGATAGCCATCTGCGAACGAACTACCCTTATCTGCATCATCGCTTCTTATACTCGTTGCTGCAACAAATGCATAAGATGTAACACCATAATGACGAAGTGAAGAATAAGCGGCAAATATGTATTGATCATAAACTCCGCCTCCAGAAGGAAAAGGATAATTATCTGTTGTATATCTGCTTATAGGCTGACGATCAAGAAAACTTTTATTGCAGCTTAATAAAATACATCCGCTTATAATCAAAAGAAAAGATAGCGCTGCAAAAGTTTTATATTTTTTAAAATGAAGCATAGAATTCATTTATTTAATTATAGAGTTAAATTTATTCCTATAGAATAAATAGCAGGAAGCGGGTAAGTTCCGTTATCTGCTCCGGCGTTGGTTGGTGTACTAATCGGCACTTCAGGACTATAGCCTGTAGCTTTTGTAAACGTTTTTATATTCTGCCCGCTAACATATACCCGTAACTGTTTAATATATTTTATTTGATTTGATTTGAATGTATAACCTATCTGAATAGTTCTTAACCTGAAATAACTTCCGGATTCAAGCAGGTATGTTGAAAATAATGTATTGCGGCTTGGATCAATTAAAGGCTCTGCATTTGATGTGCCCGGTCCTGTCCATGCGTTAAGGCGATTACTTTCATAATTAAGATCTGCGAAATGATATGTGCGTCTTTGAAGATAAATATCATTACCGCTTACCCCTTGTCCTTCAATTAAAAAATCAAAATTTTTGTAAGATAAGGAGATAGAAACACCATAATTGTACTTAGGGAAAGGTGTACCTATATAAGTACGGTCTTTTGTATTTATTGTATCGTCATGATTCAGATCGGCATAAGAAATATCACCAGGTTGCGCGCCTTCAAAATAAGGACTTTTGGTTTTTATGGTATCCTGGTAAATACCTGTTTGCACATACCCATAAAAATAACCGATTGAATAACCTGTAACGGTCCGGTTAATTGTCTGATTATCTCCCCTGTCAATTTCAAAATTAAAATCATTGCCTATTGATACAACCTTGTTTTCGTTTATGCTGAAATTTCCGTTGACTGAAATATTAAAGTCTCTGCCTATTCTTTGTGTCCATCCGGCTGTAATTTCAACACCTTTATTATCAATGGTGCCGAGATTAGTAAAATAAGGTGTATTAGATCCGGGAACAGTTATGTATGTAAGAATATCATGTGTTTTACGGTCGTAAAAATCAACATCAAGACTAAGTTTATTTTGTATTGCTCTTAATTCAAAGCCAAGGTCTTTCCCTTCTACTTTTTCCCAGTGCAGATTTGGATCGGGAGTATATTGGGGTGTAACAGATGGAAAAATATTATTACCAAACACTGCCGCATTTGAATTTACTAAAACAGGATAAGAAAGATAGTTTCCAATGCTTAATCCATTACCTACAGTACCCCATGAACCTTTAAGTTTTAAAAAATTAATAAATTTTACGCCCTGCATAAAACCTTCATCGCTAACAACCCACCCTGCGCCAATGCTTCCAAAATTACCCCATTGGTGAGAAGGCGAAAATTTGGAAGTACCATCTCTTCTGTAACTAAGATTTAATAAATATTTGTTTTTGAAAGTGTAATTAACTCTTCCTATATAAGATTCAGAAGCATCTTCTCCGCCTCCACCGCCATAATTACCCGGATTTGACGGATTTACAATATTAATATAATAAAAAATTGGATTATCCGGTATATGCAAAGTGGTATCTGTTCTGTTTCCGTATATGAAATCATTATAATGATATAAAGTACTAAACCCTGCCAATGCTGTTACATGATGTCCCCCAAAAGTTTGATCAAAAGTAAGTGTATGATCCTGCTGATAAGTTTTAAATGTGCCGGAAGATTGACTTACGGCTGTATGATAATTGTTATTGGGATCTGTTGCCAAAATAACATGCGTTTGATTGGAGTCTTCTCCCAGGCGAATGAAATTAAATGGTAAGCCGGAATATGTTTGTATATTATCATCAGGCGCAGCACTAAACTGCAGATCAGTATAAAAAGCAGATTTCCAGGTAAAATGTTTCAGAAACTTTATTTCAGCAAAAATGTTTCCTATAAACCGGTAACCACTGTTTAACGTATGTCCCTTGTCTTCATTAATTAAAGCAACAGGATTTGTTACCTGGCTTTGAAAACTTGGCGTTGCATAATAATATCCATTATCAGCCTGCACAGGAATGATCGGTGCTGCCCACAAAGCTTCATTCTCAATACCACCAACAGGCGGACTTTGTTTAAAATAATAACCACCAATTTCACCACCTACGCGAATATTATTTGTAAGCCGTACTTCTTCATTTAATCTTGCTACGTATTTCTGATAATGATCATATTTCACTACTCCTTCCTGGTCAGAATAACCAATATTTAAATATGTTGTTGTTTTTTCTGTACTGCTGGAAACGCTTATGCTATTGCTGGTAAGGATGGCGCTTCGAAAAATCTGATCCTGCCAATCAGTATTACCACCTGCGGAATCATAACGTGAGAAATCAAATGCAGGTTTATCTAAATTATTAAGCTGCTCTGCATATAATTTTTTAAACCCGCCGGCATCTACCACACTTATTTTATGTGTTACATGCTGAACACCTGTATTAGATTGAAAATTTATTGTTGTTTGCCCTTTTTTAGCGCGCTTTGTTGTAATGATAATTACGCCATTGCCACCCTGCAAACCATAAATAGAGATTGAGGAAGGGTCTTTTAAAACTTCTATTGTTTCAATGTCCGCCTGGTTTAAATAATCAATATTGGTTTGCTGTATTCCGTCAACAACATATAAAGGATCTGCATTGTTGGTTGAGTTAACGCCGCGTATTCTTACTGTAGGAGACGAGCCTGCCTGTCCTGTATTCACAATAGTTAACCCCGCCACTTTTCCCTGCAATGAGGCCACCGGATTTGTAGAAGGCATTTTTGAAACCACATCACCGCTTACTACAGCAATAGAGCCGGTTAAATCTCTTTTTCTTTGTGTGCCATAACCAATTACCACAACCTGCGTTAACTCTGCATTGGCTGCAACAAGTGTGATGTTGATTTCTGTTTTTCCGGTTACAGGTATTTCTTGGGTTCCATAACCGATATAAGAAAAAACCAGCACATCATTGTCTGAGGCATTTATTGAATAATTCCCGTCAGCGCCGGTTACAACACCTTTTCCTGTTCCTTTTATTTGAACGGAAACGCCGGACAAAGAAACTCCGTTTTCACCGGTTACTCTTCCTGTTACAACAGCTTTTATATCATTATCTAGCGCAGCAATGCTTTTAATAATCACAAGATTATTTTCCATGAACTGGTAAGCAAGCATAGTACCTTGAAATAATTGATCAAGCACGTTTTTTAAACCGGCGTCCTGTACATTAATAGAAATCTTTTTCTTTAAATCGGGCAAATCAGTATTATAAAGAAACCTGTAGCTGGTTTGCTTTTCAATACTATTTAAAACATCTGCAATACCAGTATTATTATATTTAAGCGTAAGCGTTTGTTGCCCAAATCCGTCAGCAGAAGCATGGAAAACACAAAACAGCAATAATATGATGGTAAGTTTCATAATGTTTACCGGCTTATTAAAACTTTTTTTCTTAAGCAATCGTTTAAAAAAATTCATATCTAAAAGTTATGGCTAAAACAATTTTACACTAATGTTTCGTTAGTACTGCTTTTATCAGGGTATTATTGCTTTAGTTGATTTGACAAATATTTCGTTTTCCTTAATTTCATAGTCAAAAGCTGCAGCAGCCTTTAATGCTTCAAATGCTTGGTCTATTGTTTCATTTTCAAATGAGCCATTAAAACTTAATTGCTCTGCAGTATTGTCTTCAAAAATTATTTTTACATTATACCAGCGTTCAAGTTTTTTTGCAAGCTCTTTAAAACTGTCTCCGCGAAACTCCAACCTGTTATACATCCAGGAAGTTTCCACAAGATTTTCCGTTTTAGCTGTACTGTCTAAATGATAAAGCGTAAATAGAACAGGTTGCTCTACAGCCGGTTTTACCTGTATGTTAGTTTGTGTTTTAATTTCTTTAAGGTTAATTACAAGCTTTTCATTGGGGTGAAGAAAAACTGGTTTCTGATTTTTATCTCCCTGACGTGTAACCTGTATAATCCCTCTGATCAGCGTAGCTTCAACTTTATTATCTTCTATATACGATTTTACATTAAAAGCAGTTCCTAAAACTTTTATATCAACACTATTTGCATGTACAATAAATGGTTGGTTGCTTTTTTTTACAACATCAAAAAATGCTTCACCTTTTAAATACACGTCTCTTGTTTGCCCTTTAAAATCTTTACTGTAGGAAAGCACGGAACCTGCATTTAGCCATACCCTTGATCCATCGGGCAACATAGTACTGTTGCGGTTTCCGTTTTTAACAACTACCTGGGTAAGCGTTGGCTGGTTTGCTGCTGATTTATACGTAAAAAAATACAAACCGGCACTTAAAAAACCAAGAATTACAACACTGCCCAATACCGCAGAAAATATTTTTCTTCTCCGTAATCTTTTTGATTTTGCTAAAAAATTATTAGCTGATGAAGCTGTCATTTTAGTTTTTTCAAATAGAACGGATATCTTCTTTTCATATACTTCATTCTCAGCATTTGCAGGCAAATTAGAACAACGCCAGAATTGCTTTAAAATTTCATATTGCTGCTGCAATAATTCATCTTCTTTTAAAATATCATGCATTAAAAACATTTCTTCCTGCGATGCTTCACCGCTTAAAGAACGTGCAATTAATCGCCATATTAAATTTTCTGAATTCATGCAGTCAGCCAATTATATTAAAGACAGTAAATTTTAATACTTCTACTAAAAAATTAAAAAACTATTTTTCGCGGGCAGATAGAGAAAAATACTTCAGCGGTTTATTTATATTTAAAGCAGTAGAGATTTTTTTTATTGCAATCGCCATTTGAGCATCAATAGTATTAACGGAAATACTCAAAATTTCAGAAACCTCTTTATACTGTAACCCATCTTCTCTTATAAGGCGAAATATCATTTTGCAACGCGGAGGCAACGTATCAATAGCATGATGCATTTTTTTCATCATTTCAGTAGTTATCATTAGCTCATGCGGATTGGCAAGTTCATTTTCAAGTTCAATATTTAAAAAATCAAACGGGGCAGAAACCAGCTGACTGGCCTGCTGTGATAAGCGATTTAAGCTTGTGTTTTTTACAGCGGTATATAAATAAACATTCAGGTTTTTAACCTGCCCTATTTCTGCCCTGTTGCACCATAACTTTATAAATACATCTTCAACAACTTCTTCAGCAAGCTCTTTCGTACGTACAATAGACTTTGCAAAAAGTATTAATTTCTGGTAATAAAGCTTATAGAGTTCGGCTAAAGCAGTTTCATCACTTTCAAGTATTCTTTGCTGTACACAAAAAAGACCGGAGTTAACCATAACAAGCAATCATTATTTAACAAATATGATAAATTATTTTATCAAAACAAACTAAATTACTGTTTATGCTGATAAAAATTAGCTGAACTGTTTTTTAATTTTGTTGCAAATCATTTTATCAAACATAAGTTGCTGCTGTATTCGATGCCAAGGTTATAACAACTGATTTATTTTGATATTGTATGTTGAACGATGCAGCAGAAGAGCCGTTATTTAAAGCAATTAAAACTTTTTACCTTCCGGAGTTTTAAATGCAACACTGCTTAAGCAGGAAATATTTATTCTTTTAAAAGATTGCCTAATACAAATACGCCTGCTTAATGCCATTTGAAAATTTCGATACAGACCAGTGAACTATAAATTCAGATTGATACAAGAAGCTCCTAACAATCGTTAGCATAAGATTTTATTTGGTATTTTTACACTGAAATTTTTTTATGCAGCTACAAGATTTTGAAAAATTATTTCAGCAAAAAATTGATACGGAAATTAAAGTTGAACCGAAAGATTGGATGCCGGATGCTTATCGTAAAACTTTGGTTCGACAAATTAGCCAGCATGCACATAGTGAAATTGTGGGTATGTTGCCCGAGGGGAATTGGATAAGCAGAGCCCCATCTTTAAAACGTAAAGCTATTTTAATTGCAAAAGTGCAGGATGAAGCAGGTCATGGTTTGTATTTGTATTCGGCTTGCGAAACTTTAGGCACAAGTCGCGAAGAAACTATCAACGATTTAAATAGCGGTAAGGCAAAATATTCTTCAATATTTAATTACCCAACATTAACCTGGGCTGATATGGGTGCTATTGGTTGGCTTGTTGATGGCGCTGCTATTTTAAACCAGGTAATGCTATGCCGCACGTCTTACGGTCCTTATGCAAGGGCAATGGTTCGCATTTGCAAAGAAGAAAGTTTTCATCAACGCCAGGGTTTTGATATTTTACTCACTTTATGCAAAGGAACAGATGCGCAAAAAGCCATGTGCCAGGATGCAATTAATCGTTGGTGGTGGCCATCATTAATGATGTTTGGCCCAAAAGATTCTGAAAGTACCAACACCGATCAGAGTATGAAGTGGAAGATTAAACGTAAAACGAACGACGAACTACGTCAGCAGTTTGTCGATATGTGTGCTGAGCAGGTAAAGATTTTAAATATGACTTTGCCTGATGAACATTTAAAATGGAATGCACAAACACAGCATTATGATTTTGGCGAAATAGATTGGAGCGAATTCTGGAATGTTGTAAAAGGAAATGGCCCGTGTAATAAAGAAAGATTAGAAGCTCGCCGCAAAGCACATGAAGATGGCGCATGGGTACGTGAAGCTGCGGCTGCTTACGCAGAAAAGAAAACAAGTAAACAACAATCGCAGGCAGCATAATTAATATCAATGCAATTATTCATAAAAAAATATTATTACGGCGACATACCTGATGATAATTCAGGTGGCGCAGATAATATCACTTCAAATAAAAACGAAAAAGATTGGCCTTTGTGGGAAGTATTCATTCGCAGCAAACAAGGTCTTGATCACAAACATGCGGGCAGTTTACATGCAGCCGATGCACAAATGGCAATCGAAAATGCAAGAGATGTTTATACGCGCCGAAATGAAGGTGTGAGCATTTGGGTTGTTGAAAGCAAATACATTCATGCATCAAATCCTGATGATGCAGAAAGCTTTTATGAGCCAGCAACTGATAAAATTTATCGCCATCCTACTTTTTATGATTTGCCCGATGAATTAAAACACATGTAAACCCCGGCCCTAAAAGGAGTTATTTTATGAACGATCCTTTAATAGATTATACTCTGCACTTAGCAGATAATACATTAATTCTCGCGCAACGTAATAGCGAATGGTGTGCACACGGGCCGGTATTAGAACAAGATATTGCTATCACAAATATTTCATTAGATATTTTAGGACAGGCAAGAAATTTTTATCAATATGCTGCAATATTGCTTGGTGATGATGCAACAGAAGATACACTTGCATTTTTAAGAGACAATCGCGAATTCAAAAATTGTTTATTGGTTGAGCAGGAAAATGGAGATTGGGGGAAAACAATTTTGCGTCAATTTATTTTCAGCAATTATCAGTACTTATTATACGAAAAATTACAGCATAGCAAAGACGAACAACTGGCCGCCGTTGCCGCCAAAGCATTGAAAGAAGTTACGTATCATTTGCAATGGAGCAGTGAGTGGGTAATCCGTTTAGGCGATGGAACAGACGAAAGTCATCAACGCATGATGAATGCAATCGAAGAATTATGGCCTTATGTTGATGAATTATTTATAAATGCTGATTACGAAAATGAATTGCTAGCAGATAATATTGCTGTTGACGTTCCATCATTGAAAAATAAATGGATCGAAAAAATCACATCAATTTTTGATGAAGCCACTTTACAAATTCCACAAAATGTATTTGCGAAAACCGGCGGTAAGCAAGGTGTTCACACAGAAAAGTTAGGTTATATACTTGCAGAAATGCAGTTCATGCAAAGAGCTTATCCAAATTCTGTTTGGTAATTAGCCCCAACCCTAAAGGGAGTAATTATGGTTGATGAATTAAAAATAGAACAGCAAAAAATTTGGAGAATTTTAGAAACCGTTGCGGATCCTGAAGTTCCGGTTTTATCCATCATTGATTTAGGTATTGTGCGTAATGTTGAAATAGGTGCATCAGGCAAACTAAAAATTACTATCACGCCAACATATACGGGCTGCCCGGCAATGGATGTAATTAACATGAGCATTAGAATGGTGTTGCTTGAAAATGGTTTTAAAAATTTTGAAATAAAAAATGTTTTATCTCCTGCATGGACAACCGAATGGATGAGCGAGGCTGGCAAGCAAAAGTTAAAAGCATATGGCATTGCTCCACCCAATCCAAAACAAATAGTTTGCACAACAGATGCATTCCAGGAAGAAGAAGCCATTCAATGCCCCCATTGTAATTCATACAACACACAATTAATAAGTCGCTTTGGTTCTACAGCATGTAAAGCTTTATACAAGTGCAACGATTGCATGGAACCTTTCGATTATTTTAAATGTCATTAATTCGCATAGTAAATTAAATCATCAATAAATTTTTTCTATGCCTTCTGTTCTGCTTGAAATAAAAGATAGCATTGCGTTTATTACACTTAATCGTCCTGAAAAATTAAATTCATTTAATCGCGAAATGGCGTTATTACTTCAGGAAAAATTAGATGAATGCAACACAACAAAAGAAGTTCGTTGTTTGTATTTAACCGGAAGCGGGAAAGGTTTTTGTGCAGGTGAAGATTTAGCTGAAGTAGTTGACCCCAATGGACCGGGCATGCAAAAAATTTTGGGCGAACAATTCAATCCTATCATAAAAAAAATACGCAATCTTGAAAAACCGGTGGTTGCTGCAATAAACGGTGTTGCTGCAGGCGCCGGTGCTAATATTGCTTTGAGCTGTGATATTGTTGTTGCGCATCAATCTGCATCTTTTATACAGGCTTTTAGTAAAATTGGTTTGATACCGGATAGTGGCGGAACATTTTTTTTACCGCGATTAATTGGCATGCAAAAAGCAAGTGCCATTATGATGTTAGGCGATAAAATTTCTGCTGAAGAAGCTGAAAAAATTGGAATGATCTATAAAGTGTTTGCTAATGATGTTTTTGAAGTTGAATCAAAAAAAATTGCTGCAACACTTTCACAAATGCCAACACGCGGATTATGGCTCACAAAAAAAGCATTGAATAAATCATTCGGCCATAGCTTAAAAAAACAATTAGAATTTGAAGATGAATTGCAGCAACAAGCAGCATCTACAAATGATTTTAAAGAAGGTGTCCAGGCATTTTTAGAAAAACGCCAGCCAAATTTTAAAGGAGAATAATGTATGAGTGATTTACATGAACAAGTTGTTTCGCACATGATGAATCATGATGCTTTTAGCAGGTGGTTAGGGATAGAAGTTTTAGAATTGAAGGAAGGTTATTCTAAAATAAAAATGACGATTCGTGAAGAAATGACCAATGGATTTTATGTTACACATGGCGGAATTATTTTTTCTTTAGCGGATAGTGCTTTAGCATTTGCATGCAACAATCGCAACAACTTATCACTTGCGCTGGAATGCAACATTTCTTTTTTAAAACAGGTAAATGTTGGCGATGAATTGACTGCCGACGCAAAAGAGATTCATAACGGTAGAAGCACCGGCGTTTATTCAATCAATGTGATCAATCAAAACAATCAGCTTGTTGCCTTGTTTAAAGGCACATGTTTTAGAACAGGCAAGAACCTGGTTTAACAGCAGGCATTTATACATATCAACATTATATAAACCATATTAATTACAGTAAGGGCAGTTGCTTAATATTTAAATATTTTTGCTCAAACCTTTTTTGCTATGAGATACATCAAAATATTATCAGTACTTCTGCTAATTACTCTTTCAATTAGTTTAAAAGCGCAAACAATACATATTACCGGCAAGGTTTCAGATGCCACAAACAACACGCCGCTATCTAATGTTTCTATAAAAATTAAAGGGGCAACAAATGGCACTATTACAGCCAGTGATGGGAGTTTTTCTTTATCAGCAAACATCGGTAACGTGATTGAAATAACGTATGTAGGCTATAGTATGCAAACTATGAAAATTGGCAGCGAAACAGTTTTAAATATACAGTTACAGCCGGAGTTTACTGAATTAAACCCCGTGGTAATGGTGGGTACAAGAAGCGCAGGCCGCATAAAAACGGAAACCCCTGTTCCTGTTGATGTGGTAAATGTTTCGCGCAACACATTGCCTACAGCAAGAATGGGAATTACAGATGTATTAAATTATGCTGCGCCTTCATTCAATTACAACAAGCAAAGCGGGAGTGATGGTGCAGACCATATTGATCTTGCAACACTTCGCGGTTTGGGTCCTGATCAAACATTGGTATTGATAAATGGAAAGCGCAGGCACCAAACAGCATTTATTGCAGTATTTGGAACGAGAGGCAGAGGCAATTCAGGAACTGACCTGAATGCTATTCCGGGTTCATCAATAGATCATATAGAAATTCTGCGTGATGGCGCTTCTGCTCAATATGGCTCCGATGCTATTGCAGGCGTAATAAATATTGTGTTGAAAAAAGATGTAAATCATTTTACAGGAAATATTGGGTGGAGTGGTTATTATGATAAAAAATATAATCCGCATTTTTTTGATGATAACAACGAATATTACAAGCACGGTGAAATTGATGGAAATGCAATTGATGTAAATGCAAATTATGGGTTTAAGGTTGGCAATAACGGCGGCTATTTTAATCTTGCAGGTTCGCTGGTAAGCAATGGAAAAACTTTTCGCCAGGATAATGGAACACTTCCTATCAACAGCGTTCGCCGTGCTAATGGTGATGGTTCTATGACGGATGCCGGGGGTATGTTCAATGCTGAAATTCCTTTTAGCGCAAGCAGTAAAACAAGCTTCTATGCTTTTGGCGGTTACAATTATAATTATTCAAATTCCTATGCCTTCACCAGGAATTTTTCTGCACGGCCCGACCGTTTTCCAACAGGTGATTATGATGCATCAACCAATTCAGCACCTATCATTTTTGTTCCGGATATTATGAAGCAAAATAAAGATGGCGAAACCTATTATAATCCCATAATACAAACACATATTAATGATGCCTCACTTGCTGCCGGAATAAAAGGAACAACAGGTGGCGGATGGGATTGGGACCTTAGCAATGTTATTGGCAATAATGATTTTCATTTTTATGGTGATAAAACATTTAATGCTTCGCTTGGTGCGGGTAAAACACATTTTGATGATGGAGGTTTCAGCTTTTTGCAGAATACAACCAATCTTAATTTCAGTAAGAAATTTGCAGGTGTTGGCGCAGGCTTAAATCTTGCTTTTGGTGCAGAGTTACGTTACGAAGATTATAAGATAAAGTCAGGAGAAGAAGCTTCATATAAAACATACGGTTCTGCTTATGTGAGTATTGATAGTGTTTTTAACGATGGAACATTAGAAGAAGTTGATACCACATTTAAAGCCGGAGGTTCACAAGATTTCCCGGGCTATCAACCCAACGATGTGGTAAATGCACACAGAACTGATGTTGCCGGTTACGTTGATGCAGAATTTGATATTACAAAAGCTTTTTTACTGGAAGGTGCAATACGCGCAGAACATTACAGTGATTTTGGTTTTACCAGTAATTATAAATTAGCTATGCGTTATAAAATTACGCCAACATTTAATTTACGTGGTTCAGCAAGCACAGGTTTCCGAGCGCCATCGTTGCAACAAATAAATTACAGTTCAACTTTTACAACGGTACAAGGCGGCACCATTGCAGAAGTAAAGATTGCTCCTAATTACAGCGAAATTGCTAAGTCAGCAGGTATTCCTAAATTAACACAGGAAAAATCTGTAACAGCAAGCCTGGGTTTTGCTTTCACTCCAACAAAAGAGTTTACCATTACAGTTGACGGATACTATGTACATATAAAAGACCGCGTGGTTTTATCGGGCCAGTTTGATGCAACTGATCCAACTTTAGATCCTGCATTAACATCTACATTACAAAGCCTGCATGTAGCGCTTGCACAATTTTTTGCAAATGCAGTAAATACCACCAATACAGGAATTGATTTGGTGTTTGATTATAATCACCGCTGGAGCACGCAGCATTTCAGAACATTGTTTACTGCAAATTTTCAGCATATGACCATTGATCAAATTAATGTGCCTGCAAAACTGAATGACACTAAAGAACACCAGGAAACATTTTTGAGCGATCGTGAACAAAAATTTATTCTTGCTTCTGCACCCAATGTTAAAGCAAGTTTGAACTTAGATTATGGAATGAATAAATTCGGAATAGGTACACGCTTTACTTACTTTGGCAAGGTTACAATACTCGGTTATGGTGAAGATGGCTTGGGCATAAACCCGATGGTTCCTACTGATGCAGACCCAAATGTGACGGTGCCTGATCAATACAATTATGGTGGTAAAATGGTTACAGATTTATATGCATCTTACCAGCTTTGCAAAACCGCAACTTTATTTATCGGGGCAGATAATTTATTAAACGTGCATCCTGATCTCGGTTATGCGCATGGCGCCGCAGGCTGGGCATTTAATAATGAAACCGGCGGCCCCTTTGATGCTGTGCAGATGGGTCAAAACGGAATTCATTTTTTTGCAAGGTTGGGGATTAATTTTTAGTAGTGTAAAATCTTAATACAACGATTACATCTCTTCCTTCCAAAACTTCACTATATCTTCTGCATGCTGCTTATTGCGTGGCTTTAAATAAACTTTTTGAATGATGCCTTTTTCATCAATTAAAAATGTAGTGCGATGCAAACCCATGTAATGCCTGCCATATAGTTGCTTCTCTCCCCACACACCGTATGCATCAATTATTTTATGCTCAGGATCTGCAATCAATGTATACGGCAAACTAAATTTAGTTTCAAATTTTTTATGGCTTGATGAATCATCAGGGCTTACACCCAACACTTCAAATCCTTCTTTTTTAAGCAACGAATAATTATCTCTCAAATTACAAGCTTCAATTGTACATGTTGGTGTATCATCTTCAGGATAAAAAAATAAAACAACTTTTTTGCCCTTATAATCAGCAAGCGAAACTGTTTTATCATTTTGATCTTTGCCTTTAAATGCAGGTGCTTTCATTCCCGCAGTAAGTGTTATCATACAAATTATTGTTTTGTAAAATTAATTGCATCTGCTTATGTTTTTGTTATGAATGAATGCAGATATTTTTGCAATATTATTTATGAAAAATTTTTTGCAACAAATATGGTGGAATAATTCTGTGCAGCAATATGCAATTGTATTAGCTGAAATAATAATTGTGTGGATCATTTTCAAACTTTTCAGAAAATTTATTTTTTCATTTCTGAAAAAATTTGCAAACCGCACGCCATCAGAAGTTGATGATGCAGTTGTTGCCGGTGCAGAAAAATTTATTATTCCGTATTTATACTTAACTATTAATTATGGCATAATTAACCAGCTAACTTTTTCGCCGCATGCTGAACATATTTTGAAAGTTGCCTTTGCTGTAATTACTGCTTATTATTTTGTGCGCTTTATTAATCATGTAATACATCTTTCTGTTCTGCTATACATGCAACGCAAACAGGAATCAGCAGAACGCATCACACATCTCAGCGGAATTCTAATTGTTGTTAAAGCGCTTGTTTGGATTTGCGGCATTTTAATGCTGATTGAAAATCTCGGTTATAACATCACAACTATAATAACAGGTCTTGGCATCGGCGGTATTGCCATTGCGTTGGCTGCACAAAATATTCTTACAGACCTTTTCAGCTATTTTGTAATATTTTTTGATAAGCCTTTTGAGATCGGCGATACCATTTCTGTTAATAATATTACCGGAACTGTTGAACATATCGGTATAAAAACTTCACACATAAGAAGTGTTTCAGGCGAACAATTGATTATGCCAAATACTGAGCTTGTAAAATCAACTATAAAAAATATTAAAAGACTTGAACGCAGAGGCGTTACGTTTAAACTGAATGTACGTTATGATACTGCAGAAGAAAAATTAAAAGCGCTTCCAAATATCATAAAAGAAATTATTAACAGCCAGGAACATGCAACACTTGACAGATGTCATCTTATTGCATTAGGAGATTTTGCTTTAACGTTTGAAGTTTTATATTTTATTGATTCGTCAGATTATAAAACCTTTCTCGAAATACAACAAAATATTTATCTCGAAATAATGGATGCCTTTACAAAAAAAGGAATTGATTTTGCTTTCCCGGGGCAAACATTTATTTTGCAGCATCCGCTTAATGCCGATAAAAAATAATCAAATATTGATTTCTTCATTAAAAAATATAGAGCCACATGGAAAATGACAATGCCATTAATCAAAATGCATCCCGCAGAAATTTTATTAAAAACGCATCACTTGCTGCAGCCGGTTTTTTATATTGTGCCAAGGCATGTTTTAGGCAGAGGATATATCGCACCAAGCGATAAATTAAATATTGCAGCCATTGGCGCGGGTGGAAAAGGCGCAGATGACATTAATCATTTCTTTGAAAGTGGCAAAGCAAATATTGGTGTATTGTGTGATGTGGATGACAGGCAATCTGTAAATGCCAGGCAGAAATTTCCAAACGCAAAATATTATAAGGATTTCCGCGAAATGCTGGATAAAGAACATAAAAATATTGACGCCTGTTCTGTTTCCATTCCTGATCATAATCATGCTGTGGCTGCAATGGCTGCAATGCAATTAGGCAAACATGTGTATGTGCAAAAACCATTAACGCATGATATTTATGAAGCACGCATGTTAACACAAGCTGCACATCGTTATAAAGTGGTTACACAAATGGGCAACCAGGGTGCAAGTGGTGATGGTGTACGGCAATTAATTGACTGGTATAATGCAGGTATAATTGGTGATGTAAAAGAAATTTATTGTTTTACTGACAGGCCTGTCTGGCCGCAGGGAATTGATCGTCCTGCAGATAAACCGCCGGTACCAAAAGAATTGGATTGGGATTTATGGTTAGGCACTGCACAGTATAAGGATTATATGGATAATCTTATTCCGTTCAACTGGCGCGGCTGGTGGGATTATGGTACAGGTGCTTTGGGCGATATGGCTTGTCATATTATGCAACCTGCTTTTGCTGTGCTTGGTTTAGGTTATCCTGTCGGTGCAGAGTGCAGCGTTTCTACAAGATACGTTGCCAACTGGCAACAAGGTTATTATCCTGAAAGCGGTCCTGTTTCATCACACATCATTCTTACATTCAAACAAAAAGATAAACCAGATTTAAAACTGCATTGGATGGACGGCGGCATACAACCGCAACGTCCGGCGGAATTGTTGCCAAATGAACAAATGGGTGATGGTGGTAATGGAATAATTTTTATCGGCACGAAAGGAAACATGATGTCCGGCACTTATGGAAAGAATCCGCAATTATTACCTACATCAAAAACCACAACTACGGTAGTACCGCAAACTGTTGTGCGTGTTCCTAACGGCGATGATGGCCACTACGCAGCCTGGGTTGAAGCTGCTATTGCCGGTTATGGAAGTAAAGAATCAAATAATTTAAGTTCAAGATTTGATCTGGCCGGACCGCTTACAGAAAGTGTGCTGATGGGCAATTTGGCTATTAGAAGTTATAACATCCGCACACCCCACGCTGATGGAAGTGCAGGTTTTGATTATCCTGGCCGTCATATACAATTGGTTTGGGATGGTGATAATATGAAGATCACCAATTTTGATGATGCGAACCAGTTTGTAAAACGTACGTACAGGGATGGCTGGAGTTTAGGTGTGTAATATTGGCAGGAAATCATTGAGAAAAATTTTAGCCTGAGATAGATGAGTGTATTAAGTACAATGATTACTCAACTTCCAGCACACTCGTTCTCTTGCTTTCGCCATTTTCATTAATGGCTTCTATCTGGAAATAGTAAGGCAAATCTTTTTCCATCGCACTGAAATAATATTCATTCGCATTATACACCATAATGCTGGTGTATAATTTATCCGGTGCAATGCCTGTATAAATTATGTATGCATAAGCATCATTGCTTTGCTGCCATTTAAGCCAGGAATTTCTGCGTTCTGTATCACCACGCAACACCGCAAAATGTTTTACGGTATCAGGCTTTGCACCATTTCCATTGCCAAAAACACGCAGGCCGCTTATCGCAAATTTTCCATCAGCCATGTGTATGTTTTCAAGTTTTATATAACGGGCTTGTACTGGTTTTTTCTAACTCAACATAATCATGCGGCACATCTGTTTTATTATTGCTTTTATCAACCAATACTTTCCATGATTTACCATCTAAAGAAGAATATAATTTGTATTGATGATATAGATCAGTTTGCTTGCCCAATATGTCTGCATCCTGGTCAGCATAATTTATTTGTATTGCTTTTACTGTATCAATATTGCCTAAATCAGATTGGATCCATTCTCCATTATCAGCTGTTTTTGCGCACCAGTATGTTTTAATACTTTCATCAACCGCGTTGTTTGCTTCATAATGCCCAAACGTTGATGAAACCTGTACAGGCTTGTTATAGTTCAGTAACATCCACCCGGTAAAATTCCCTTTAATGTGATCTTCATGTGTATACGATGGCAGGTAAGTTGGGTAATCTCCAAACGCTGTATTACAATACATCACTCCATCTTTATCAAAGCCTGCAGGCCAAATACCAATACGGCGTTCAAAATTATTTTTTACGTTAATGATCATTGTGCTTACATGCCACCAGTTTCCATTTACATCCTGGAAAGTTGCACCATGACCTGCACCTGTTGCAAAGCCACCGGGCTTAAAAGAAAAAGGATTATGTGACTGGTATGTGAATGGTCCAAGCGGATGGTCGCCCACATAAACGCCATCACCATAACCGCTGAACTCTGTACCCGGCGCACCATACTGCAAATAATATTTGCTATTATGTTTCGTCATCCAGCTGCCTTCAATAAATGGTTTTAAAAAGGTGTTGTCATGATATTCGCCAAAGCGTTCCCATCCATGAATGTCTTCATGTAAATGCAATAAAGAATCACGTTCACCAATTGGCTGAAATGTTTTTCTATCAATCTCTTGCCCATACGTTGG
>JABDGW010000039.1 GCA_013285855.1 Bacteroidota bacterium | reverse complement strand
TTTAGTTAAAACAACCTCGTTTGTTAATTCAATTATCTTTACAAAATTCCAGGAGTAATAACTATGGTTAAACGCATTGCAATTTTTGGTTCAACAGGTTCAATAGGCAGGCAAACTTTAGAGGTTATCGCAGCACACCCTGATAAATTCACCAACCAGGCATTGAAATATGGCTGAGTGCTCGCTATCAACCGGAATTACAGGCACCTTTTTTTCAGAAGTACTTACTGCTTACACAAACGAAAAATTATTAATAGAGCAGGCGCTGGCATTCAATCCCGATATTGTTGTTATTGCTGATGAAAAAAAATATAGTGCCGTTAAAGCAGCGCTTTCAAACACACACATAAAAGTTTTTGCAGGAGAAGAAGCACTGAACGAAGTTGCCTTAATGGATTGCTATGATCTGATGCTTGCTGCTATTGTTGGCTATGCAGGCTTTAAGCCTACATTAAACGCAATTGAAACAGGTAAAACAGTTGCGCTGGCAAATAAAGAAACGTTGGTTGTTGCCGGTGATATTGTAATGCGTAAGGCTTATGAAAAAAAGGTGCCTGTAATTCCGGTTGATAGCGAGCACTCAGCCATATTTCAATGCCTGGTTGGTGAAGGAAGAAATAGAATTGAAAAAATCGTGCTTACTGCAAGCGGCGGTCCTTTTCTTGGCAAGAAACCAAATTTTTTGGTAAATGTAAAACGTGATCATGCTTTGCAACATCCTAACTGGAGCATGGGTGCTAAAATCACAATTGATTCTGCAACGCTCATGAACAAAGGGCTTGAGATGATTGAAGCAAAATGGTTATTCAGTTTACATCCGGAACAAATACAGGTTGTAATTCACCCGCAAAGCATTATACATAGTATGGTGCAATTTGAAGATGGAAGTATTAAAGCGCAGATGGGTTTGCCTGATATGAAACTGCCTATTCAATATGCTTTATCATTTCCGCAAAGACTGGCAAGCAATTTTCCAAGATATGATTTTAAAAAACCTTCAACACTTACATTTGAAGAACCGGATATGCGTACTTTCAGAAATTTAGGTTTAGCAATCGAAGCTTTATTTAAAGGTGGCAATATGCCTTGCATATTAAATGCTGCCAATGAAATTGCTGTGTTTGCATTTTTACGCAACAGGATAGGTTTTCTGGATATAACTGCTATGGTTGAAAAAACAATGGAGAAAATTCCCTTTATAGAAAATCCTGCACTTAATGATTATCTTGACAGCGATGCTGAAGCACGCAATTTTGCCGCTTCTTTAATACAGTTATAGCTTGCTCCAACCATAAAGAGAGTTATTCATAAAGCTTATGTTTTTGATTAACAAATGAAGTGTTATCATTGCAAAATTTTTTGAATTTTAATTCTATTAATTTTTTTGAACTATAAATAATTTTTCGCTTAAAAGATATATTTAAGTATTCAGGGTATGACATTATTATCAATTGACTGGGCTGGTGTTGGAATAAAAACTGCACAATTTATTCTTGCCATTACTATTTTAGTAGCACTGCATGAATTAGGGCATTATTCAACAGCTAAATGGTTTAAATGCCGTGTAGAAAAATTCTATTTATTTTTTGATCCGTGGTTCAGCCTTTGGAAAAAAAAGATTGGTGAAACCGTTTATGGAATTGGCTGGATTCCTTTAGGCGGTTATGTGAAAATATCAGGAATGATTGATGAGAGCCTCGATAAAGAGCAACTTAAACAACCAGCAAAACCTTATGAGTTCAGGGCTAAACCTGCCTGGCAACGATTGATCATTATGGTGGCAGGTGTAATTATGAACATTCTGCTGGCGCTGTTTCTTTTTATAATGATCACTTATAAATGGGGCGATGAATATATGCCGCCACAAAACCTGAAGTATGGTTTATATGCTGATTCACTTGCAAGAAAAATTGGTTTGCAAAACGGCGATAACATTATTGCGATTGATAATAAGCCTGTAAAAAATTCTGCAACAATACCTGCAGATATTATGACGACCGAAGCAAAAACTTTGCAAATAATTCGCAACGGAACTCAGCAAAACATAAACATTCCCGGAACTTTTTATAATGATCTTAATCATACGCACCTTGAAGGTTTTGTTGACATACAGTTTCCGGTGATTATTGATTCGGTTGACAAATCGCAGGTAAAATTAAAACAGGGAAATCTTCAAAAGGGCGACCAGATAATTGCTTTCAACAACCAGCCGATTCAGTTTTTTCAGCAATTTGATAGTCTTAAAAAACCTTTTGCCAATAAAGTTGTTGATTTAAAAATTTTGCGCGGCACCGATACTGTATCAACTAAAGTACAGCTTAGTGATAAATCAATGGTAGGTTTTCAACCAAGAAACGCTGCAATATTATTTGGTACAATACATCATTCATACAGTTTTGCAGAGTCGATCCCGGTTGGTATTAAAAAATCTTTTTCTACATTAAGTAAATACCTCACCGGTTTGCAGCAGATAATTTCAGGAAAAGTAAAAGCAAGCGAATCATTAGGTAGCGTAATAAGTATTGGCAATGCATTTTCTGCTGTTTGGGATTGGCAACATTTCTGGACGCTTACTGCAATATTTTCTATCGTACTTGCATTTATGAATATATTGCCAATACCGGCCTTAGATGGCGGCCATGCATTGTTCTGCATTTATGAAATTATTACCCGCAGAAAACCAACCGATAAGTTTATGGAATATGCACAAATGGTTGGAATGATATTATTGCTTGGTTTGATGGCTTATGCTTTAGGATTAGATATTTTCAGGCTGTTTAAATAGTTTCAAAGTTTCAGTGTTTTAATGTTTCAATGTTCATTTATTTAATTTATGATTTGATAAAAACAAATCGTTCGTAAATTTGCTGTTCGCTCTTTGAAACTTATAACATAGAACTTACAACTTATAACTTAATTGGGGCTGTATTGGTTTTGACAGCATCCGTTGCGGTAGGTGTAAGCATGCCGTGCGTTGTACCATTAGCACGTTAATCTGAAAGTTCAACAACAAAAGGCGAATCTAACTTCGCTATGGCTGCCTAATCAGTGATTAGTTAGTCATTAGGGCCGCGTTGAGCAGGTTGTTCTGTTACCACGCTCCGCTGCCGACTCAAAACAAAAACAGAATGCTGCAACAGAAGGCTGTGACTGTTGCAAAAGACTATACAGCTAAGCGATTGGTTGGTTGGTTTGTTTCCTGCCAGTTGCCGACAATTAATAATAAACTAAGCATGTAGAAAGCTTATGGCAAAGATGTTTGGACAGCGGTTCGAGTCCGCTCAGCTCCACTTTATTAAACCTTGAAGATTTTAAAAACCTTCAAGGTTTTTTTATTTTTTCACCACATCAAAAAACGCTCTTCTTTTCTTTGGATAATTTATTCTCAAAATTTAATTTTTGATTAGAAAGCTGAAAACACATTATTACAGCCATCTGTATTTTTCAATCAAGTGTTCTTTCTGATTACGAGCTACAGGTATATGTTCCCCATTGCTCATTGTTAACAACCCTTCATTACGATTGAACTGTTTTACATGATTAAGATTAATGATGTATTGTCGGTGTACTCTCAGAAAATGTTCTTCTTCCAAAACTTCCTGAACATCTTTCAACGTTTTTGAAATAAGAAAATGACGATTTTCAGTCAATATAAGTTTTGAATAATTATTACTTGCCTCAACAAATATGATCTCATTAAGATCAATAAAAGAAACGCCATTCTGACCAGGAATAGCAATTTTGGTAACCGGCTCACCACGCAATTGTTTCTGTAGCAAAGATAATTGGGCGGAAGGAGGTTTTATTCTTTGTTCTGCTTTTGCTACAGCCTCTATCAATTCTTTTGTATCAATTGGTTTTACCAAAAAATCCAATGCATTAAATCTAAAAGCTTTTAAAGCGAATTGATTATATGCCGTAACAAATACAAGGCTGAAATTATTATGAAGCACTTTATCGAGCATTTCAAAACCATTAATTACCGGCATTTCTATATCGAGAAATAACAGATCGGGTGATAGTGTCTCAATACCATCCAATGCTTTAACTGAGCCAATGTAACTGCCCACAACTTCCACATTCGGACAATATTGTGAAAGCTGCAGTTGTAGCAATTTTACACTGTCTGGTTCATCATCTATTATAATTGTTCTTAGCATTATTATTCTATAGGGATTTTTATGGTTACCTGCGTGCCGGACGATTGTCCGTTATTATCTGTAAGATCATAAATGGTAACATTAGCGCCGGTTTTATATACCCGGTTTATTAGTGCCAGGCGTTCAGAAGTTACCTTCATTCCATAAGACTTATGTTTAGTGGTAGTTTTACTCATGAGCTCCGCTGATTTTGCTCTTCCAATCCCATCATCCGTTATGTTTATTACAAGCATTGATTCAGCAGGTTGCATGCCAACGGCAATATCAATGCATCCCCCCTCTTCTTTTTGCATTAAGCCATGCCAAATAGCATTTTCAACATAAGGTTGCAATAACAAAGGCGGTATTTCAATATAATCAAGATCTACATCCTTCTTAACCGAAATATTGTATTTCAGTTTCTCTTTGAAACGCATGGCTTCCATTTCCATGTATAAGCGCAAAGCATCAAGCTCTGAAGCAAGTGTTATCCTGTCGTTGCGCGAATTTTCGAGCACAAGCCGGATAAGTTTTGAAAACTTTGTAAGGTATTCAGTAGCAGCCACTGTATCATTTTGTGAAGTGTACAGCTTAATTGAATTAAGGCAATTAAATATAAAATGCGGGTTCATTTGAGATCGCAATGCTGACAAAGAAATATCTCCAAGCTTTTGCTGAAACTCTGCTTCCTTTTGATGTTGTTCAATCCTTTCCGATGCTATCTCAGTCTTCAAACGGTTCTCGTGCAATCGTATTCTGTAAAAAAAATAAAATGTTCCTAAACCAAGTAATATTATACCTCCAATAATGTAAAACCATTGTTGCTGTTGTTTAAGCACATTAAGTGTTTTTTCCTGTGTAAGCGTTTTTACTTTTACCTGTTGCAGTTGTTTTTCTTTTTCAGAGATAATTAATTGCTTCTCATCCTTTTGCTTTTCTAAATGTTCATTTTGTAAATCAGCCTGGGTTTTTAAGTAAGCCAATTTTTGCAGGTCTTTGTCTTTTTTGCTAAGAGCAAGTTCTTTTTGGTTTAAAGCCAACTGCTGTTGCTGTTGTTTGGCAAATAATGTTTGTTGCTTTAATTTTTCATTCATTATTTGTTTTTGAAGTTCTATAGAATCTGCTTTCTTGTCAAATTCATATTGCATTGTAAGACGTGATATTTTTTTATCTTTTTCATTATTAATAATCTTATCCCGCAGAACAATGTAATTTTTATATGCACTTAATGCATTTGAAAAATCATTTTCTCTTTCATACATTATATCCAGGTCTTCCCATGCATAGCGTTCATTTATCAGGCTTCCAACGTTAGTGGCTGTCTGCTTTCCTTGATTAAGATATTCAAGTGTTTTGACATAACGGTCTTTTGGCTCTATGCCAATCTGAATAAGTATTGAATCAGGCGCATCCCGGCATAACTCACCCATACTAAGCTGAATAACGCCAACATCTGTTATATTTCCAGTTTGTTCTCCAAAATGCAATCCTTTTTGATAGCAGTTCCATGCCTTTAGATATTGTGTTCTGGTATAGTACAAAAAACCAAGGTTGTTTAGTGAACTAGTTAGGCCTGCATTACTACCTAATTCTTCGGATACTTTAATTGATTGCAGGCAATATTTTATTGCTTCATCATACAATAACATTTTTTCATAAACCATTCCAATGCGGTTTAAAATAACAGAAGTATCTTTTATTCCCACTTGTGCATCAATAGCCAATGCACTTTTGAAATATTCCAATGCTTTTGGATAGTTGGCCAGGTATATATAAATTACGCCTATGTTAGAAAGTGGATTAGCCATTCCACCGCTTACAGGTAACTGCTCATATATTTTTAAAGATCTCTGACAAAACTCCAATGCTGTTGGATAATCTGATAAGTTTATATAAACAGATCCAATGTTGCCAAGAGTAATAGCCATGCTTCTTTTATCATCCAGCTTTTCATAAATGTTCACCGCCTCCTGATAAACTGTTAGCGCTTTATTATAGTCAGACATATTTTTATAAATACTTCCTAAATTAGAAAGATTTATTGCTGCGCCTCTTTTGTTATTTATTTCTTTATTGAGAGTCATTGCTCTGTTATAATATTCAATTGCCTTACTATTATCTGACTTTCGTAAACTAACATTTCCCATATCATTCAGGCAATTTGCCATACCCTTTTTATTTAGCTCTTTCTCATATATGTTATAGGATATCTGAAATAATTCTGAAGCCTCTTCATAAATGTTTTCGCTATAATAATTTTCACCTTTGAGCTGGTATGCGTCTGCCAGCCCTGATTGGTTATTTAACTTTTGTGCAAGTGCTATGGCTGAATCGGCTGTTTGCAATCCCATAGCAATATTTGTATATTGATATTCTTCAGCAATACGGTTCAGTAAATTGAGCCTTACAGTATCCTCATTTTTATGATCATTCAAAGCCTTTAGTAGTAATTCAAGCTTTTGCGCACTTACATTAAAAGTGTATAATAATAAAAGCAACAAAAGGATATATTTATTTTTGTAGCGCATAAGAAATCATTACTTTTTAAAAAATAAATAATATCAATACTGCTAATCATAAAATTTAATGAGCAACACTTATTAGCAGGTGGTCAGCAATTTTTTTTAGTAGATGAACTATTAAGGTACGGTATATTAAATTAAGTATGTATTATTTACCCGGCTACTCAAAAAAACAGTTATTTATCTTTTAATTAAACAGTTATTCTAATGAACTTTGATTCATTAAACAGGAATTTGAATAATAACTTTAGTACCTGAAGGTTTTCCATTCTCATCAACCAAATCATGAATTTTTACATCAGTATCTGTATTATAAATCTGGTTAATAAGTTCTATTCTTTCTGAAGTAACTTTCATGCCATACGATTTATGCTTTATTGCTGTTTTACTTTTTAATTCTTCTGATTTTGTTCTGCCTATTCCATTATCGGTAATGGTTATTTGTAAACATGACTTATCACCATTTACTGATACATCAACATCAATTTTACCGCCTTCTTCTTTAGGCATTAAGCCATGCCATATCGCATTTTCAACATAAGGTTGTAACAACAATGGCGGTATTTCTATATAGTCAGTTTCTACATCCTTTTCAACATGAATATTGTATTGAAGTTTTTCTTTAAATCGCATGACTTCCATTTCCATATATAGCTGTAATGATTCTAATTCTGAATGGAGCTCTACTTTATCCTTAGGTGAATTCTCCAGCACCAGCCTTATTAATCTCGAAAATTTGGTAAGATACTCCGCTGCTGCAACATTATCATTTTGCGTGGTATAAAGTTTTATGGAATTAAGACAATTAAAAATAAAATGAGGGTTCATTTGTGAGCGTAGTGCAGTAAGAGAAACATCAGCAACATTACGCTGAAATTCAGCTTTTGCTTTATCGTTTTCTAATTGTTGAATTTTCAGTTCGTTCTCCAAACGTAATGTATCTATATTTTGCCTGCGGCTTTTTTCTATGTAGTAATAAATAAAATAAATCATGTTCCAGAAAGTAAGAACAATAAAAAAATAGGAAGAAAGCCTTGATATTGATTGCCAAACTTTTTGTTTAGGGTTTTGATTAAAAACTTCGTCAATACATGCCGTAACTAAAGAAAAAATAACAGAAAACACAGCAGTTGTGATAAATATAAAAAAAATCTGGCGTGGAATGTTCAATCGCAATAACCCATATTTGATCATAAAAAAGCGCATTGCGTGTGTAATTAGTATACCCAAGATTAATATTAAAAATAAATCTGCCAGGTAACCAGTACCCAAATGAGAATTTGGAGTAAAATAAGGTATTGAATTGATTATAAAGTAAACACTCCAGCCACCAATTTGACACCACCAATATGCCGACAATTTTTTTTTCATTACTTATTTATCTGCGCGAAAAATCACTATAGAATTATAAAGTCCATTGCATCAATCAAACGATGTATTAACTACCTTAAATGTAATTCATAGTTAACTCACACATGATCTAAAATTAGTAAGCAGTACAATCAGCCATGTAGAAACCCTGTTTATTGAGTAAGCGTTTTGTAAGTATCTGCTATTCTAAAGTTCACTTCCCTCAATAAAACTGCTCTTCCCTAAATATAACTGTTGCTCTGCGCTTACTCTGTTGTTAAAAAATGTTTAGAAAGATAAGTTTGAATGATGAATCTTATTTATCAATCAAAAACAAAACCATGGAAACAAAATATTTACTTTTTGTATTTGTTCTGGTTGAGGTAATAGCATACTTATAGTTATATCATGGAATTCGAAAATGAGAAATTGATAGACAGGGAAATTGAAATAGGAAATTATTTGATACAGGATTTCTCATTAAAATCAATTACTGAAAAACAGGATTAAATAAAAAAATTATTGCAGCACATATCAACAATATAAAAATTAATTAAAAGTGACAGATACGGCAGGACTTGTAACATTATTAAGAGTGATGAAGCTTTAAAATTTTCTGCCAAAATTATTTAACAAGTAAAAACATAATTATGAAAAAATTTTACATTTTAACGACCTTGCTTTTTACCGTAAATCTTTTGGCTACAGCCCAAACTGCACCTGGTATTCAATGGCAAAAATGCCTCGGAGGCAGCCTTAATGAACTTACTGCTTCTGTTAAACAAACCTATGACAGTGGATACATAGTTGCAGGAAGTTCTTATTCCAACGATGGCGATGTAACTGACAATCACAATCTCTTTGGGAACCAATTTTTTGACTATTGGATAGTTAAACTTAATAATAGTGGCATCATTCAATGGCAAAAAAGCCTGGGGGGCAATTTAGATGATGTTGCCCAGGATATTGAACAAACATCGGATAGCGGATACATTGTAGTCGGTAGGACTAATTCTTTTGATGGAGATGTAAGCGGTAATCATGATCCTACCGGGCAATTTTCGGATTACTGGGTAGTTAAAATCAGCGATAGCGGTAGCATAGAATGGACAAAAACGCTTGGCGGCAGCAGCGACGATGTTGGCTATTCAATAGCACAAACTTCAGACGGAGGATATATAGTGGCAGGAACTGGTTATTCTACTGATGGCGATGCAACCGGTAACCATGGGTTAGGCGATTATTGGATAATTAAACTTAATAGCAGCGGGGTTATCGAGTGGCAGAAAAGCTTTGGAGGTAGTAGTTATGAAGAGGTCCCCTCTATTAAACAAACATCCGATGATGGTTATATTATTGCGGGAAGATCGCAATCAAATGATGGCGATGTGAGTGGCAACCACGGCGGCTACGATTACTGGATAGTTAAAATCAATTCCACCGGTACTATTCAATGGCAAAAAAGTTTTGGAGGCAGTGCAGATGATTATGCAACGTCTGTTGAACAAACATCTGATGATGGATATGTTGTTGCAGGATTTTCCAATTCCAATGATGGTGATGTAACCAATAGTTTCGGCAGCTACGATTACTGGATAGTTAAAATCAGTTCCACCGGTACTATTCAATGGCAGAAAAGTTTTGGAGGCAGTAGCGGTGAATATTACCCTACTATTAAACAAACATCTGATGCAGGTTACATTGTTGCAGGCTCCGCTTTTTCAAACGATGGCGATGTAAGCGGTAATCATGGGGGTAACGGTGATTCCTGGATAGTTAAACTCAACGGCGACGGCATAATTCAATGGCAGAAATGTTTAGGAGGAAGTAGTGGTGATGGTGCCAGCTCTATTGGGTTAACAACTGATAACGGCTATATCATTGCGGGAGGTTCAGGTTCAAATGACGACGATGTGAGTGGTAATCATGGCGGTGGTGATTACTGGATAGTGAAGTTGGAACCGGATGCATTGCTTCCTGTTAGTCTCATTAATTTCTCCGGAGAAGTAAATGGCAAGCAAAATTTGTTGCATTGGTCAACTGCTTCAGAACACAATAATACCGGCTTTGGAGTGCAACGCAGTAATGATGGATATAGCTTTAATAAAGTTGGTTTTGTAAATACAAAAGCTGCTAACGGTAACAGTGATCTTAAACTCAATTATGATTTTTCTGATATTGGTTTTGCATCAACAAATTATTACAGGTTAAAACAAATTGATAAAGATGGGAAATTCACTTATTCAAATATTGTTGTACTAAAAGATAATAATATTCCTGCTAATGCCGGAATAAGCCTATATCCTAATCCTGTAAAGAATACACTCAATATAAAGATTGCTGCAGTCAACAATGAGAATGTAACACTATTAATAACAAATGTTTTCGGCAAAACAATGCTTGCTAAATCAACATTTGCAGGGAATGGTGATACTATAATCCAGCTTGATGTTTCGCAGTTAGCCGCGGGCACCTACTTCTTAAAAATAATCAATACTAATGAAGGTGAAAATAAAATGATAAAATTTATTAAGCAATAAAGTAAACGAAACTTTCATGCAGATTAACTGTGTGAAAGTTTTTCAAAACATGATAACAAAAAAGAATTATGAAAAAAAATTATACACTCGTTGCATTGCTGTTTTTTACATGTTCTGTTTGCAGCATTGCACAGGTAAATTATAGTTTCTCTGCGGCGACTGCTGCTTATGTTCCTGTAACAGGAGGGATAACACCTACCCTGTTTATGTCACCTTATGATTACGATGGTAATACTTCATATACATATGATGAGGGTATGGCAAACGCTATTCCAATAGGATTTACCTTCAATTATAACGGTATCAACTATACTAATATAAATATTAATGCTAATGGTTTTGCGACTTTGGGTTCACCTTTTTTACAAGTTGCATCAGAAAATTATTTTATAAATAGTTTACGCCTGGGACCTATTACAGTATATACACCTGTGCCGGGAGATACGATAACAAATCCAAGCACAAAGCCGATACTGGCGCCATTTTGGGACGATTTAACCTGCCAGGCAGATGCTGATTTAAGATACGCTACTACCGGTTCTTCCGGAAACCGGGTATTTACTTTTGAATGGTCTAATGTAAGATGGCAGTACGATGCAACACAAAGCACACTGTCATTTGAATTGAAATTATATGAAGGTTCTAACCAAATTGAGTTTTGCTATAAGGACGAAGGCGGAACACCAAGTGCAGGTGCATCTGCGTCAATAGGCATTACTGCAAACAGTCACCAGGGTGGCGGGTTCATGTCTTTACAAAACACTTCTTCTTCACCTTCAGTAAGCACATCTGTTGAGACAGATAATTTAAATATTAAACCTGCAAATAACCAGGTATATAAATTCACACCACTGCCTTGCGGTTTACCATTTAATGTACATTATGATAGTTATACTAATACCTCGGTAAATTTTTCATGGGATGCTCCTCCGCAGGTAAGCAGTTTTGAGTACACTGTAAACACATCTCCTTATGATCCTGCAACAGGTACTTCAACTTCCTCAAAAAATGCTGTCGTTTCTTCTTTAACTCCAAACACCAAATATTATATACACGTCCGTTCATACTGTTCGGTTACTTCACAAAGTTTATGGCTTACAGAAGATACTTTTAGAACTGCCAACAACCCGGTATCATTACCTTATAGTGAAGGTTTCGAATCTGGTAATCAAAATCTCAGTTCTGACTTTCCTGGAAACTTTCGTCAACAGGATGTTAATGATACGGTACCTTACTACTATTCATATAATTCCTGGCAATCTAGAGCTGACCTCTCTCCATATGCACATAGCGGCTCACAGTTTATGATTTATCCAGATGAGATTTATAAGGCAAACGACTGGTTTTATTTACCTGGTTTTAATCTTACAGCCGGTAAGTCTTACAAATTAAAATTTTATTATGCTGCGCCTTTTGATGAATTTAACCCTAATGGTTTAGAAGTAAAATATGGACAGGCAGTAGGGGCGACAGCAATGACTTCAGGCATTTTATTTAATAATAATGCTATTAATAATATCAATTATATAGCAGACTCTTCTATCATAACACCGGTAGCTTCCGGATTATATTTTATAGGATTTCATTGTTATTCAGATTCAGCAAAAGGCGAAATCAGTATAGATGATATTTCCTTGGAAGTTACAAATGCTTTATCTGTAACACTTCTTAATTTCTCCGGCGAAGTAAATGGCAAGCAAAATTTATTGCATTGGTCAACTGTTTCAGAACAAAATAATACCGGTTTTGAAGTACAACGCAGTAATGATGGATATGGCTTTAATAAAGTTGGTTTTGTAAATTCCAAAGCAGTTAATGGCAACAGCAATTTTAAATTAAACTACGATTTTTCTGATATTGCTTTTACCGTATCGGCAAATTATTACAGGCTGAAGCAGATTGATAAAGACGGCAAATTCTCTTATTCAAATATTGTTTTGCTGAGAGATCAAAATCCTGCTGCAGATAGTACAATAAGTGTTTATCCCAACCCTGCAAAAAACATACTTAATATAAAGATTTTTGCACACAATAGTAAGGATATAAAATTATCTGTAATTGATATTTCAGGTAAAATATTTCTTACAAAATCAACCTTGGTTAGCGATGGTGAAACAATAATACAGGTGGATGTTTCTCATTTAGCTGCAGGTACATACTTTATAAAATCAATTTCTGCTGACGGGAACGAAAAAACAGTAAAAAAATTCGTGAAGCAATAATTAATTAGATAGATCCAAACCCTTAAAAAAGACTTCCTATTCATTTAAGAATTTCTCGTAAAATTTAAAAATACAAGTTATGCAAAAAAAACATTTACTTCTAGCATTTGCAATGCTAATACTTATAGAACTAACAGCTACTGCACAAAATGTAGTTGATAAGCCAAACACGCAAAAAGACAATATACCCTTTGGTAAAAAATTGCCGCCACCTGATATAATGAACAGTCAAACCAACTCATCGCAGCAAATTATACAGCCCGGGTTAAATAAGCTTTTAATGCAGGCCATAAAAACGCATGATAAAAATGCAATAAAGAAAGTTCTTGATGATTACAGGCAGCAATTGAAAGAAAATAGTAATGAACAAGCTTTGCATATTAATGGAAACAATGCTAATTCAAATTCAAGTCATACAAATTCTAATTCTGATTTCCATTTAACAAAAGATATTAATGCACTTGCGGAAAGTTATCCAAACAATTATTCAGACATGTATGGAAATATCTCTTATGCAATTCTTCATCATGTTATTTATTTTACTGCAGATGACGGCATTCATGGCAATGAACTATGGCGAAGCGATGGAACTGCCACAGGCACTTTTATGATAAAAGATATTGTGTCGGGCATTGCGTCTTCTAATCCGCATGATATAACCGGTGCAAACGGAAAAATATATTTTTCAGCCAGTACTGCAAATAATGGAACAGAGCCCTGGGTGTCAGACGGCACACCAGGTGGGACACAATTACTCATGGATATTACCTCGGATATCAATAGCAGTTCTCCAACAGAATTTGTTGAACTTAATAAAAAAGTTTATTTCGCTGCGGATGACAATGATATTTTGAATGTTCTCTGGAAAACCGATGGCACAACCGCAGGTACAAAACTTGTAAAGAACTTTGGTATAAACGCTGAAGGTTCTTATATATCTCAACTGGTAAATGCAAACGGTCTATTATTTTTTACATTTTATAGTTACACGACGGGTGGGTTTGAGCTTTGGAGGAGTGATGGAACTGATGCCGGCACTTATCATATTGGTACCAATGCTACATTTTATAATTATTTTCCCCTTCAATTAACAAATTATAATAATAAACTTTATTTTTCCGCAGATGATGGAACCGGTAATAAACTATGGGTAAGCGACGGTACAGACGCAGGCACTACACCTGCGCCAGGTAATAACGATATTTTAATATATGCAGACGGTACTTTTGGTACACCTTTCCCGATTCTTGATAATGTTTTATATGTACCTGGATATTCCGCCTCTGCCAGTGATGCCTTATATAAGTATAATGCATCAAATGCTGACGGAGTTGTACTGGTTAAAGACCTTACACAGACTGCTGATCCTAATGCTATTGTATCTTCAGAAATGGAAGTAGTAAATAATATACTTTATTTTAAGGTAGCCAATTACAACGATGGAGTTCTTCATTATGAATTATGGAGTTCAAAAGGAACTGAAGCATCTACAAACCTTATAAATAAATTTCAACCCGGAGAAGCAATCCAAATATACAGTGCAAGCAACACTTTGTATTTTGTAAAAAATGATAATTTTTTTGGCACTGAGTTGTGGGCAGTTTATAATTCACCTTTTGGTAGCTTTCCAATTTTAGTAAGTGATATCTTTAGAGGATCCGCAGGTTCTTATCCTTCTTATCTTACAGCTTTTAATGGAAAATTATTTTTCAGTGCAACCGATGGCGTAAAAGGAAACGAACTATTTATGACGAATGGTTTGGCTTTTGGTTTTGGTGCTTCGCTGGTAAAAGACATCAATACAGTTTCTACTTCAAGCTCAAACGCCGGACTTTATATTGATGCATTAACACCACTCGGTAACAAAGTATTGTTTAATGGATTTGAAAAAGCGTACGGGCGTGAATTATACGTATCCGATGGAACAACTTCCGGGACATTCTTATTAAAAGACATTATACCAGGGGAAACTGGCTCTAATCCAGGTAACATGTTATTGAAAAAGAATTTTGTTTATTTTACTGCTTCAAGCAGCGATACTACATTTTCGATTTTTAAAACAGACGATACAAAACAAGGCCTTCAAAAAGTTGCCCCAAACATTAACGCATACCAATATTTTTTATCGAGTTTTGAAGTAGCAGATAATGGCATTATATTTTATACGTTATTTAACTACAGCAGTTTCACTTCTGAGCTTTGGCGTAGTGATGGTACTTCTGCAGGAACATATTTGCTCTCTCCATACAATGGCAATTTAAATGTTGCCGGTAACACTGCTTTCTTTGTTGCCAGTGATGCCGTGTATGGCAACGAATTATGGAAAAGTGACGGAAGCGTTGCAGGTACTAAGATGGTAAAAGATATTAATCCAGGCATCGCAAATTCTAGTCCGAAGGGAATGTTTGTATATAAAAACGAAGTTTACTTTGCTGCTAATAATGGTGCCGGTGCTTCATTATGGAAATCTGATGGAACAAAATCCGGCACTATTCAATTGCGACAGATAGACCCCTGGTACAGCTCTTCTGTTTTTTCTACCGAACGATACAATTTCGAGATTTCAAACAACATACTTTATTTCAGTGCAATAAATTATGCTAATGCAAAGGGCACTGAACTTTGGAAAAGTGATGGAACGAAAGAAGGTACTCAACCGGTAAAAGATGTTAGCTCTGATGCTGATAGTTATTATCCGATACCTTATTATTTAACAGACGTAAACGGAACATTATTTTTCATTCTTCAATATGAAGGTGGTGTGAATGGCACTGAACTCTGGAAATCTGACGGCACAAAAGAGGGTACTAAGCTTGTAAAAGATATTACGCCTGGAGCAGATGCAAGTGGCTTAAATAACCTAACAGGTTTTGGTGGAAAATTATATTTTACAAACAGCGGCGTTCTATGGTCATCAGATGGCACTGCTGATGGTACAATACCGGTTGATGACGCAGGCATAAGTGATGTATATGTTTATAATATTGTTGCTGCATCTGATCAACTGTTTTTATCAGGCTCAACTCAGCAATATGGCACTGAACTGTATGCGGGAAAAGTAGATGAAACAGGAAAATTTGTTGCATCAAAATCTACCAATGAAAATGCGGTGAAAACAAGCTTGCCATTCAGTGCAATGCTTTATCCTAATCCTGTTGTCTCAAAAGCAACGTTGCAATTAACAGGAGATACAAAAAATATATCTGTATCTGTTACAGATATGAGCGGCAAAATACTATGGCAAAATAATACGCTCAATGCAACACTTATTAAATTGCCAATAGAAAAATATACTTCGGGAACATATTTCGTAACGGTAACAAATGGAAAAGAAAGCAAAACGATTAAACTGGTAAAACAATAATATTAAATGTAGGCTTCAATGAAAAAAATATATTGTACAGCTTTGTAACCAACCTTGAAGGTTTTAAAAACCTTCAAGGTTTTTTTATTATTAATACTCCGGGTTTTGTTCTATGTTAGGATTTGCCTGTAGTTCAGTTTGCGGAATGGGCGCAATCCTGTGATAATCATCATATGGAATTGTTAGCGGGCCGGAAATTGAACCTGCATTACTGCCCCTATCTATACTACGCATAAGGCGGTTGAGATCATAATACCTGTCGCCTTCAAATGCAAGTTCTTTTCTTCTTTCAGTAATAATATCATTTAAAAGGTCATTGCCGGTTGAGGTATAACCGGAAAAATCCGGGTCTCTTGTTTCTGCAAGGGCATTTAAATAATTTCTTGCATCGTCTTCATTATTCGGTAACGATGCTTCTGCAGCAATAAGATAAACTTCTGAAAGGCGAATTACTTTAATATTATCTCTGTCTTTTGCATCGCTTGCATTTTGATATTTATATACAACTACAGCAGGCGAACCTGATTTTGTTTGATAAGGAATTAAAACGGAAGTACGCGCATCCGTAGGGCTGTATAAATTTACCAGGTCATCAGATGCATATAAATCCATGTAACCCTCTACATAAAAAGCACCCAAATCATCAGTACCAAGATTATCTATAATATCAACATCTACTTCAAACATTGTTTCTACTGCATCTGTGTGAATGCCACCATCTTTCCAAAAATCAAAATAGTTATCTGCATCAACCAAAGAAAATTCGCTATTGTTAATTACATCAACTGCAGCTTGTTTTGCTTTGGCATTATCACCCATATATAAATATGCTTTTGCAAGCAAACCTTCAATTGCATATTTGCTTAAAGTAACTGAATTAGTATAACCACCTGCATTTTCAAAAGCGATTTTATAATCGCTGATGATTTGCGCATATACTTCGGCAACGGTATTGCGTGGCGGTTGTACATAAGGATCATAATGTAAAACCAGGGGCACACCCGGTTTACCCGGATCATCTGTATAAGGACGTGCATACGTATTTACCAGCTTAAAATACATTAATGCTCTTAAGGCATAAGCCTGCGCTTTTAAGGCATTTACATTGTCACCGTTTATATCTGCATCAATAATTTTATTTGCACGAAGTATAACTACATAAGCTGCATTCCACATTTCTCCATAAACTTCATCTGTTTCAGTAAAAATGTATTTGTATTGCTCTATGTATCTTCCTGAGTTTTGCACTTCAAGAAATACATTATCTGCCTGCAGATCTCCAACTACAGGCCAGTCACGACCATACACGCCAAGGTTTCGTAAACCTGCATAAGCACCAAGCAGTGCGGTTTGCATGGAAGCTTCGTCAGTTATTGCATCACCCGTTGGCACACTGCCTGCCGGGTTTCTTTCTATAAAACTTTTAGAGCATGATGCCAGTATAAAAGAAGAGAATATAAAAAGTATAGAGATTTTATTGAGTAACTGTTTCATCTGTGTATTTTTTATTTTTGGATTCAGAATTAAAAACCAATCTTAATACCTGCTGTTATAGATTTCGGAATAAATACGTCAAAATCGTTTATGCTAAGAATACCGCTTTCAGGATCCAAAGGCAATAGTTTATCTTTTGTCCAGGTGATAAGATTGGTGCCGCGTACATAAACAGATGCACTTGTAATATTCGCTTTTTGCAGAAGTGATTTCGGAAATGTATAAGCCAATTGAATATCACGCAATCTTATATAATCTCCATTATACACATACCGAGTTGAATACGAATTAGAGCTAAGATTCCCTCCCCAAATTAATCTGGGAACATTTGTATGATCTCCTGGTTTTTGCCATCGCGTTAACTGGCTTGTAAATTGATTTAAGAATCCATAATAAAACCCGTCGCTCATGGCATAAGTATCCCATTCATCAAAAATGTAATTACCGTAGTTATAATAAAACATTGCCGTAAGAGAAATGCCTTTGTAAGTGAAAGTGCTGGTTAGCGAACCGAAATATTTAGGTGATGCTGATTTACCTGTTAATGTTGACGGTGCCTTATTTATATCATTAGTAGTTTTGGAATGCGTTGCATCTGTGTACCAAAGCGGGTCTCCATTTGCAGGATCTACGCCGGCCCACAAAGGGAAATAAAATTCCTGTACATCATGTCCTTCGGTTATATTAAATAATGAGCCATTTGCAATTGGTGCATGTTTATACAAATCAAGTACCTTATTGGTATTGTGTGCCAGATTAAACTGAATGTCCCATACAAAATCTTTCATAGCTACAGGCTTACCACCAAGTGTAATTTCATAACCTTTATTTTGAATGCTGCCTACATTTAATAACTGGCTTGGAAAACCGGATGTTCCCGAAAGTGGCACATTAACCAATAGGCTTGATGTGATTCTGTCATAATAATCAAAGCTGCCGTTTATCCTGTCTTTAAGAATTGAAAAATCAAAGCCAACATCAGTTATTTTATTTTTTTCCCAGGTAAGGTTGCTGTCACCAACATTCTCTGGCGCACTGCCTGGTGAACCGGCATAATTAAATCCAAAGCCATAAGTTGGCAATGATTGATAATCTCCAAAACCAAGCGCATTGCCATTTTCTCCATAAGACCCGCGCACTTTTAGTAAACTGATGAAGTCACTACTCTTTAAAAAGTTTTCTTCGCTAACGTTCCATGAGCCACCTACAGAGAAAAAGTTACCCCAGCGATTATTTGAGCCAAACACAGAAGATCCATCTCTGCGAAAACTGCTTGTAAGCACATACCTGTCTTTAAAATTTACAGTAAGATTCGACAGGTATGAAACGGTTGCATTTTGGTTTGGCAAGGAAGTAGCTGTTATTGGTGTAGAGGCCGAAGCTAAATAATGTAACTGCGTCAGCTTGGGAAAATTCTGCGCCTCTGCTTCCAAAAAATAGTTATCATAAAACTGTGATTCATATCCAGCATAGATATCAAAATAAAAATCTTTGTCCTTATTAAGAGAATGTTTAAAATCTAAAAGATTAGTCCATGTATAATCAAACACACGGCGGTTTGAAGAGGTAGCGAGTCCCTGGTAACTGTATCCATCACCATAAAACGGACTTAAAAAATTGTCTTCAGGTATGGTTAAATATTCTGCACTATAGCGGCTGGTAAACTTCAGCTCAGGAATAATATTATATTCACTGGAAACATATCCCCTGAATTGAATTTGCCTTACAAGATTTTTTTCCAGTTGTGATATTGCCACCGGATTATAAGGACCGCTGTTTTGAGGAAACTCGCCATCAGGATCATTATCACCATATTTTAAAGAACCATCTTTATTATACGGTGTATACCAGGGTAATAAAAAGTACGAAGAAATTACAGGGTTACTAAAATTACCGCTGTTGGTGGGTGTATGTTGTTGGCTTGCGCTGCCATTGATGCCCACGGTGAGTGTTATTTTATCGTTAGGCTTGTTTGTTAATGAAAGACTACCGTTATAACGCTTGAAATCAGAACCTATCACAGTGCCGATCTGATTAAAATATCCTGCCGAAGTATAGAATTGTGTTTTTTCTGTGCCGCCGCTTAAGCTTACGTTATACTGCGACTGGTTGCCGGTTTGTGTAACGACATCATACCAGTTAGTATTTGTTTTTGTATAATCTTCAGGTATGCCCAGGAAATTATGAATTAGATCATCTGCCTGTTTATTGTTATTTGCATAACCCGGGTTTATAAAAGATTCACGAAGTAATTCTTCCGATTGTTTGCTTGTGAGGCTTTTATTATTATCATTAAAATAAGCAATCTTATTGCCGCCGGCTTCAGCAGAAACATTTAAAACCGTTTTGCCTGCCTTGCCTTTTTTTGTAGTAATGATAATAACACCATTTGCTGCTCTTGAACCGTAAATAGAAGTTGCAGCAGCATCTTTTAAAACGGTGATACTTTCAATATCATCAGGGTTTAAGCCGCTTAAAGCATTTGCCGTTGTAGTGTTTGATGTGAGATCTCCAATGGTTGCAACAACACCATCAATTACCCACAATGGCGCGGCGCTTGCATTAATAGAACCAATTCCGCGAATGCGCACATTTGTTGCAGAGCCTGGCGCACCTGACGCTGAAGTGGATTGCACGCCCGGTGCAAGGCCTTGCAAAGCTTTATCAATTGATGTAAAAGGTTTATTCGCAATTTGTGCGCCTTTAACAGTTGCAACAGAACCAGTAACGTTCGTTTTTTTCTGCGTACCATAAGCAACCACTACAACTTCTGAAAGATTGCCTGTTGATGGTTGCAAACTGATAGTTACACTACTTGCTGAAGTAATATCAACTTCTTTGGCAACAAAGTTTACGGAAGATATTACAAGTGTGTTTACAGATGTTGGAACAGATAAAGTAAAACTTCCGTTCACACTGGTGGCTATTCCCAGTTTTGTGCCTTTTGCCAACACAGTTGCATTAGGTATTGGCCCGCCGTTTTGATCTGTAACCGTTCCGGTAATTACTCTGTTTTGTGCGTTGATGTGTGCAAATAAAAATAATAGCAAAATTGTACATGATACTTTCATACATACATTTTAAAAGTGAACAGGTAGAAAGAAATACAGTTGTTTTTGTGTATTAGACGTTATTCTATTTGACAAGCAATTATTATATAATGCTTGATGCGTAATGCAGGTTAAAAACCGAAGCGGGAAATTGAATTACTTAAACAGGATTTAACGTTGCCGAAGTAAAATTAATTGATGGCTTTTTTCAGATTTATCTTTAAATGAATAAAAATTTTTTCTGTTTCTATCATCATATTCAGTTCATGACTTTGCGGGTAAATTAGCTGAAGCCTTTTTGAGATGTTATGCAGTATTACATTGCGCCCGTTTGTAAGCGATGAGGTTTCTATTGGCTTATCCCACGTTAATGTTATATCAATTATTTCATTTTGAAGTGAGATGTGTAAGTTAAGTGAAGGGTTTTTTAAGCCATAACTGTTTAATTGTTTAAAAGCATTTTCCACTAGCGGAAGTATGATGAATGGCGCAATTGTTTCATAAGAAGGCGAAGTGTTTATAAAAACATTTACGTTCACTTCTTTTTCTGCTGTGAGTTTTTCAAGATCAATGTACTCCTGCAACAATGCAAACTCTTTATGCAACGGAACCTTTGATGATGTGTTTTCATACAATATATACAAAAGAAGATTTCTTATTTTTTTCATTGATTGTGCGGCCACCATTGGTTTTTCATTGGCAATTATTTCCATGCGTGTAAGAAGGTCAGTAAGAAAAGCAGGCTGTATCAATCCCCTGTCTTCATGCGGTTTAATTTTTTGTTTTTCCTGGTTGATCAAATCAATCTCCTGTTGCTTTACATACCAAAGCTTACCCAGTTTAATAGAGGCAGCAACACATCCTTCCATATTTATCTGGCTAAAAAGTATAAAGAAATCATAAGCATAATTTGCCGGAGAACTCATAGTGGTTTTCATGCCAAACCCTTCTCTTATATAAGGTACTAAAAATGCTGCGTTCAACTCATACAAAACAATAAACACAATACTTGCAAGCAGCCATAAAAAAAGCATTCCTACATACCGGCCATTATATAAAAATTTAGGAAACAGGTAATAAAGAATAAAATAACAGAAACACATATCAAGTGGTGTAGATTCTGCAACTTCTACAAAAGATTCAAAAAAACTTTTTGCAAAACCATGCACAGGGTACATAATAATAGCAGACATGATAGCATAATATAAAATCCATAAAAACCAAAAACTTGCATGCCTGCTTATGCGATAGGATTGTTTATTGGAAAAGACAAAAGGATGAATATTCATTTGCAGTTTTGTTTCTCATTTTTTACAAATTATAAAGGATTTTTGTCTCTCTTAAAAAAAAGGTACAGGTGGTAGAAACCACCCGTAGTTTTGTCTAAAATGAGAAAAAAATTCAATCCTTATATGTCAAACTTATTTTCTGTTTGCTGTTTAATTTTCTTAAAGATTACCGAAACCTGTATTTTTTTTACCGAAGCCTGATTTCAAACAGTTTAATTGTCTATATAATAAAGCAAGCACCTCTTTTTTATTTAGCGCCGTTTGTAACTATTAACTTTTTTCTTACGTTATCTTAACAAATATTACGTTGCTAATATCTCTCTGTAATGGAACCAGCTGCAACTATAAAAATATTATCTTCTAAAAGCCAGACTATATTTAAAAAAGATTGGCTTGTAAAATTAATCAGCATTCCGGTATTAGCTATATCCACAGTAAATTTTACAAAGCTTATAACTAACGTTCGTTATAATTCACTTCAGCTTATTTTATATTATTTATATTTTATTTTACTGGCATGGTTAATATGGCAAGGCAATGTGCGGCTGATGTTGTTTATTAAAAAAAGTATCAGGCTCCCGGCCAAAGCATACTATAAAAGCATACTTATTTTATATGCAGCTATAATTTTTTATACTGCTTTGGTTGCAGCAGCAGGTCTTTATTTATGGTTGATGTTTTCCAGTGAAGATGGGTCTGCATATAACAATGTTATTGACGCTGTTATTATTATAATTATCTCAGCGCTTTTTATTACTAATCTTTATGAAATATTTTACCTTAAAGAGCAACAGCAGGATATAGAAAAAAGAGCTGAACAATTAGATATTGCAAAAACACATGCAGAATTGGTTGCTTTAAAAAACCAGATAGACCCGCACTTTCTTTTTAACTCGCTTAATACATTATCTTATCTCATTTCATCAGACCCGGTTAATGCGCGGTTATACAATGATACGCTGGCTAAAGTATACCGTTACATTCTCATCAACCGGGAAAAAAATCTTGTAACTGCGGGTGAGGAAATAGAATTTTTAAGTAATTTTTTTTACCTGCTTAAAATAAGATTTGATAATGCAATTGATATGATAATTGAAATAAAGAGTGTTTTTGCAGAAGAGATGTTTATTCCGCCTATATCATTACAAATATTACTTGAAAATGCGATAAAACACAATGAGCTAAGCATTATAAACCCGCTTACGATTTATGTATCGGTATCATCAAATCACATTGTTTTAAAAAACCGGATAATACAAAAAACGTACAGCCCGCCGTCAACAGGTACCGGGTTAAATAATCTTGATAACCGTTATAAACTTTTAACAGGAAAAAATATAATCGTTCATAAAAACAATGAAACGTTTGTTGTAAGGTTACCACTTATAAACCCACAGCCATGAAAATATTTTTAATTGAAGATGAAGTACCCGCTTTGGAGAATTTAAAAATGTGCATAGCCAGCATTGATAGCAATATTGAAATTGCAGGTACTGCAGCAAGTGTTGCAGAAAGTTTAAGCTGGCTGAAAACTAATACTGCACCTGACCTTATATTGATGGATATACAACTTTCAGACGGGCTTTCTTTTCACATTTTAAAAGAAGACAATATTAAATGTCCCGTAATATTTATAACTGCTTATGATAAATATATGATGGACGCTTTTGAATATAATTGTATTGATTATTTACTTAAACCGGTTGAGTGCAATAAACTCAGCAATGCCTTACATAAATATAAAAATCTCCAGCATCATTTTATAAATAATTATTCTTCAATTATTGATTACCTGCAGGCTTCCAAAAAAAATAAATCAAGAATTATTGTAAAAAAGGGAACTGAATTTTTAAGCTTAAAACTGGAAGATGTAACGTATTTTTTTACAGAACATAAACTGGTTTTTGCTGTTGATAAAGACAATAGAAAATTTTTATGTGAGACAAATTCTTTGTCAGATATTGAAGAAATGCTTGATGAAAAAACCTTCTTCAGAGCCAACAGAAAGTATATTGTGAATGCAAACTATATAACTAAATTCAAAAGCATTGATAAAAGCAAAATAAGCGTTGAAATACTAATGCCTTTAAACGAAGAAATAATAGTAAGCCAGGAAAATGCTGCTTCATTTAAAAAATGGATAGGCGAAATTTAAACTGGTTTCAATTGCATCAGTACTTAAATAATCAACAAAAACTATAATGCCCAATTAATAGCATCCTGTTTTTGTGTAACAAGAAATTCGTTTGTTTTACTAAAATGTCTGCATCCGAAAAAACCTTTATCAGCGCTGTATGGAGAAGGATGCGCCGCTTTCAAAACATGATGTTTGGTTTGATCTATTAATTCCTGTTTCTGATGCGCAAAAGCTCCCCATAATAAAAAAATAATGCCTTCTTTTTCATCGGAAACTTTTTTAATTACTGCATCCGTAAATTGATGCCAGCCGATTTTTGAATGTGAATTAGGTTCAGCAGCCCGCACACTTAAAGCCGCATTTAGCAGCATAACGCCTTGTTCAGCCCATGGTGTTAAGTCTCCGGTTGAAGGTGTGGGAACACCAACATCATCATGCAGCTCTTTAAAAATATTTACCAGTGATGGCGGCTGCCTTACGTTTTTAGGTACAGAAAAAGATAAACCCATTGCCTGTCCTTTTCCGTGGTAAGGGTCTTGCCCCAGCAATAAAACCTTTAATTTATTAAATGGTGTTTTCTCAAAAGCATTAAAAATTAATGAACCCGGCGGATAGATAATTTTCCCCTGCGCCCTTTCAGTTTTTAAAAAAGCCACAATATTTTCAAAGTATGATTTGGAGAATTCTGCATGCAAAATTTTTTTCCAGCTTTTTTCTATCTGAACATCCATTATTTATGGTTTGGATGCAAACTAATTAAAAATTATTTTTGCAACTTTAATTAAAGGACCGGTAGCTCAGCTGGATAGAGCATCAGCCTTCTAAGCTGAGGGTCATTGGTTCGAATCCAATCCGGTTCACTTATAAAAGCCTTCTTTTTAACAGAAGGTTTTTTTATTTGGCAGCTATTCTATTTTAAAGTTTTTTTTCGAATAAAAATATATAAGATTTAAAGGCCTGGCAGCAGATTGCTTGCTTTTAAATGGTATTGTTTTTTTAATGTTACTTTTCTTAATTTTTATTTGCTATTTATTCAGATATTGTATCTTTCACTTCAGTTGCCAGGTTGCAGAAGTTTGGTTGGCTAATCTAAATACGTCACAAAATAATAGTACTGCTGTATGAATTCTTCATACACAAATCAAAATACTGAAAAGCCAAATGATAATATTAGTGTACCTGTAGGAAATACGCAACTTCCAGGCAATAAATCAAACACTAATTCAATTCAAATTCCGTCTATTACACTTCCAAAAGGCGGCGGTGCATTAAAAAATATTGATGAAAAATTCCAGGTGAATGCCGCAAATGGCACAGCTTCTTTTTCTGCTCCTCTCCCGTTTTCAAAAACAAGAAGTGATTTCGCGCCTGCACTTTCATTGAATTATAATTCCGGAAGTGGTAATAGTATTTTTGGTTTAGGTTGGAATTGCGATGTGCCTTTCATTCAACGCAAAACAGACAAGCAATTACCAAAGTATGAAGATGCAAATCAAAGTGATATTTTTCTGTTTAGTGGCCAAGAAGATTTGGTACCTGCATTTAAAAAAGATAATGGCGGCAATTGGATAGTTGATGAATTTATAGCAGCATCAGGAGAATTTGTAAAACGTTACAAGCCGCGTATTGAAAGCAACTTTACTCGCATTGAAAGAATTACACCTGCAAAAAGTAAAACATTTTATTGGCGTGTTACTACATCAAAAAATATTGTTACCATTTTTGGTAGAAGTATAACAGCGCAAATAGTAAATCCAACTGATGCAACAAAAATTTTTAAATGGTTGCCTGAATTAAGTTTTGATGATCGCGGCAACTGTTTTGAATATGAATATGTGCAGGAAGACTTTTTGAATGTTCCTAAATCATTGCATGAACAAAATCGCTTAAATAATTTTTCGCCTTGTACAAACACTTATCTCAAGCGAATTAAATATGGTAATACAAATCCATATGCACGCAATGAAGCAACTGCATATAATCCGCCTGCTCGTTTAAATGCAGGTTATATGTTTGAAGCTGTTTTTGACTTTGGTGATCACGATGAAAACATACCAACTCCAACTGCTGATAAAGATTGGCAATACCGACTTGAACCTTTTTCTGATTTTCATCCAGGCTTTGAAATGCGCACTTATCGTTTGTGCAAACGCATTTTATTCTTTCATTATTTTAAAGAATTGAATGATGGAATTAATACAGTTCCATGTCTTGTTCGCTCTCTCGATTTAAATTATCAATTGTTTCAAAATGCTGCTGTAACTGCACAACAAAAAAGAAATGCAGAAACAGATTTTATTATTGCATTACAACAAAGCGGTTATATAAAAAAGCAAGATGGTTCTTACTCAAAAAAAAGCCTGCCACCGTTTGAATTTTCTTATCAACAATTAAACTGGAATAAAACTGTTCAAAATGTTACAAAAGAAAATGTAGCAAATGATCCTGTTGGTTTAACAACAGGTTATCAATGGACAGATTTATATAGTGAAGGCATTTCAGGCATTCTTACTGAACAGGCAAATGCATGGTTTTATAAATCGAATTTAGGTGATGGAAATTTTTCTGTTGCAGAACCTGTTATTCCAAAACCATCTTTTATTGGATTGAAAAGCGGTGCGCTGCAATTACAGGATTTGGAAGCAGATGGAAGAAAATTTATTGTGAGTTTGCAGCAGTATTCACAAGGATATTTTGAATTGAGTGATGATGCAGAATGGCAACCATTTAATTCATTCGATCAAATGCCGAACATCAATTTTAATGATGCCAATACAAAGCTGATTGATCTCGATGGTGATGGCAGAGTAGACTTGATCATTTCAGAGGAAAATGCTTTTACATGGTATGCAAACAAAGGCATTGCCGGTTATGATTCACCTGAATTATCGCCAAAACCTTATGATGAGGAAAAAGGTCCGGCACTTGTTTTTGCAGATCAAACGCAAAGCATTTTTTTAAGTGATATAAATGGTGATGGATTAACTGATATCGTTCGCATCCGTAATGGTGAAGTTTGTTATTGGTGTAACATGGGTTATGGAAAATTCAGTGCGAAAGTGTGTATGGATTTTGCGCCGATGTTTGATACACCAGATCAATTTAATCCTTCACAAATTCATCTGGCTGATATCAGTGGCACAGGTGCAACAGATATAATTTATTGCGGGAAAAATCAATTTAAAGCGTGGATCAATTTAAGTGGCAATGCCTGGAGTGAAGAACAAATTATTGATGGTTTTCCAACCACTGAACAACCAAATCAAGTTGCAGTGCTTGATTTTTTAGGCAATGGAACAGCATGTATTGTCTGGTCTTCTCCGTTACAAAAATCTGCAGCAATGCCAATGCGCTTTATTGATCTGATGGGAGGCAACAAGCCTTACATCATGAATGAGTATAAAAATAATTTTGGCAAAGAAGTTACGCTCCAATATAAAAGTTCAACACATTATTATTTAGCAGACAAACAAATTGGTAAGCCATGGATCACTAAACTTCCTTTTCCTGTGCAGTGTGTTGATACAACGATTTTAAAAGATGCAGTTGCAGGTACTTTGTTTACGAATAGTTATTCTTATCATCACGGTTATTATGATCATGCTGAAAGAGAGTTTCGGGGATTTGGAAGAGTGGAACAAACTGACACAGAAGATTTCACCAGCTTCAAATTATCCGGCGCAAATAATGTTGTTGAAGAAGATTTGCATCAGCCACCGGTAAAAACAATTACATGGTATCATACCGGCGCTTATTTCAATCAACAAAAAATTTTAGATCAGTTTGAAGAGGAGTATAATAAAGGTCCGTTTGAATTTGATCTTCCAAAACCAATTTTACCAAATGGATTAACAGCAGAAGAAAGTCGTGAAGCTTTGCGTGCGTGTAAAGGCATTGTGTTGCGGCAAGAAATTTATTCAACTGATGGAAGCGCTAATGAAGGCAAACCTTATGCAATAACTACACACAATTGTATCATCAAATTATTGCAACCACAACTACAAAATAAATACGCAATTTTTTTATCGCATGAAAGTGAGGCGCTGAATATTCATTATGAAAGAAATTTAAATGATCCACGCATTGCACATACATTAAATATTGAAGTGGATGATTTTGGAAATGTGTTGCAGGCTGCTTCTGTTGTTTATGGACGAAAAATTACAGATGCGCAATTACCTGCTGTCATTCAAACAGAGCAAAGTAAAACGTATGTTGTTTATACACTCAACAGTTATACAAACAATTTTGATTTGCCTGATACATATCGTTTAGAAGAAATTGCTGAAACAAAAACTTTTGAGTTAACCAACAATAGTTACAACGCAGTTTCGCAATTCGCATTAGATAATTTATTAAATGATTTTGCTGCCGCTTCGCTAATTAAATATGAAGACAAACCTAATGGTTCTTTGCAAAAAAGATTGATCGAGGATGTTCAAACAATTTATTTGCACAATGATTTGAAAACGCCTTTATCATTATTGCAAATGGATACTTTAGGGTTTGCATATCAAACTTTCAAACTCGCATTTACCCCTTCATTAATTACAAATATTTATGATGGAAGATTAGTGAATCAAAATTTGCTCGATGCAAAATATATTCAGCAAGATGGAGTGAACTGGTGGATTCCTTCAGGGAAAAATATTTATCTGCAGAATGCAGAAACAATTGCCGATGCGCAACAACGTTTCTTCTTGCCTGTTGCAGTGCATGATGCTTTTGATATTGAAACAAAACTTTCTTATGATGCTTATCATTTAGTGATCATAAAAACAGAAGACGCTGCACTAAATATTTCAACAGTTGAGACATTTGACTATCGCACATTGCAGCCAACTGTTTTAAAAGATATGAATGATAATATTAGTGAAGTTATTAACGATGAGCTAGGAATGGTGATCGCAACTTCGGTTCATGGCGATGAAAGCGATGGCAATCATGGCGATGAATCGTTAATTAATTATACAGTTATTGAACCGGCAAATATTGCAGATGTTGTTGCCAATCCAAATAAATTCTTACAAAAAGCTACTACATTTTTTTATTACGATTTGTTTGCATGGATGAACAATAATCAACCGGTTTGTTTTGCAAGTGTTGCAAGAGAAACACATGAAAGCGAACTAACTGGCGGTAATCAAACCAAAACATACATCAGTGTTGGTTATTCAAACGGGCTTGGAAAAAACCTGCAAACAAAAGTGCAGGCAGAGCCGGGCGATGCATTAAAATGGCAAGGCAATATTTTAGTTACAATTGATACAAAACCAAATCTTCGCTGGGTTGGTAACGGCAGAACGATCTTAAATAACAAAGGCAATCCTGTAAAACAATTTGAGCCATTCTTTAGTACAACATTTGAATTTGAAAATGATAATGCTTTAGTTGAGATTGGTTTTTCGTCTGTGTATTATTATGATGCGCTAAGCAGAACAATTCGCATTGAACATGCAAACGGAACATTTTCCAAAACTGAATTTGATGCATGGAGACAATTTAAGCATGATGAAAATGATACAGTGCTCGATAGCCAATGGTACATTGATCGCGGAAGTCCAAATCCTTTAGGTGCAGAACCAGCCGATGCAGAACAACGTGCCGCATGGCTTGCTGCAAAACATGCGAACACGCCATCACAGGAACATTTTGATTCGCTCGGAAGAACGATTTATACGGTTGCAGATAATGGTGCTGCGGGAAAATATGCAACGCAAATTATTTTGGATATTGAAAACAATCAGCGTGTAATAATTGATGCACGTAACAACAGTGTGATGCAATATGATTATGATATGCTGTCGCGGCAAGTGCATCAGATTAGTATGGATGGTGGTGAACGTTTTGTTTTTAATGATGTGCTGGATAAAATCGTTTTCAATTGGGATGACCTCAATCATCGTTTTAAAACAGAGTATGATTCATTGCATCGTCCTTTAAAACAATGGTTGAAAGAAGAT
>JABDGW010000038.1 GCA_013285855.1 Bacteroidota bacterium | reverse complement strand
AATGGTAAGACTTTCAATAGTGCAGATGCTTTTTGGTCTTTAAAAATTGATGAAGCATACAAACATGTTAACTCACGTTCAGAAGGTTTGAATGAAACAGAAATAAAAGACAGAAGAAATAAATACGGCGTTAATACCATTAAAGCAACACAAAGACAAACTTCTTTTTTATTGTTTCTAAACCAGTTTAAAAACCCTATCACTGTTATATTATTGTTTGCTTCAATTTTATCTTACATTTTGCAGGACAGAACAAATGCCATCATTATTATTGTTATCGTTTTCATTAGCAGCGGGCTTGGGTTTTGGCAGGAGAAAGCCGCAGGCAATGCCATTGCACAATTGCTTGCAATGGTTCGCATCACTGCAAATATTATTCGTGATAAATCGGCTAAAGAAATACCGGTTGAAGAAATAGTGCCGGGCGATATTGTAGTGCTTGATGCCGGAGATATGATACCCGCTGATTGTCTCTTAATCGAGTCAAACGAATTGTTTATAGATGAAGCTGCTTTTACCGGCGAAACATTTCCTGTTGAAAAGCAACCATCAGTTTTACCTGCTGAAACTGTACTGGCAAAAAGAACCAATGCATTATTTATGGGTTCGCATGTGGTAAGCGGCAGTGCAAAGGCATTAGTAATTGCAACAGGAATTAATACAGAATTTGGCCATATTTCCCAAACACTAAAAACAGCTATACCTGAAACTGAATTTGAAAAAGGTATCCGCCATTTTGGTTACCTGTTAATGGAGATCACCATGGTACTCGTGGTTTTAATTTTCGGTATTAATGTATTAATGCATAAGCCTGTTCTTGACTCTTTTCTTTTTACATTGGCTATTGCTATTGGACTAACTCCACAATTGCTTCCTGCAATCATTACTGTAAATCTTGCACAAGGCGCCCGTAAAATGGCAAAAAAAAATGTGATCGTAAAAAGGCTGAACTCAATTGAAAATTTTGGCAGTATGGATGTGTTATGTTCTGATAAAACCGGCACGCTTACAGAAGGTAAAGTTGAAGTATTTAAGGGAACAGATTGCTATCAAAAAGAAAATAAAAAAGTATTAGCACTCGCTAAAACAAATGCAATGCTGCAACAGGGTTTTAAAAATCCTATTGATGAAGCGATTGCCAGTCTTGATATTGCTGATTATAAAGAAGTAAAAAGATTGGATGAGATACCATATGATTTTATTCGCAAACGTCTTACGCTGTTGGTTTCCGGCGAAGAACATTCACAAATGGTTACCAAAGGCGCTGTAAATAAAATTATAGAGATATGCAGTTTTGCAGAAGATGCAGAAGGAAAGCAGGTGCCTATATCAGAAGTAAAAGAGCAATTAATTAAAACGTATGAAAGCTTTAGTGTAGAAGGATACCGTACGCTTGGTGTTGCTTATAAAAGCTGGGACAACAATGGCGCTATTCATAAAGAAGATGAAAAAGATATGGTATTTGCAGGCTTTGTTTCTTTGTTTGATCCACCAAAAAAAAGGTATTGCTGAAACGATTGCTACATTAAACAGTTTGGGTATTGCATTGAAAGTTATTACAGGCGATAATGCACTTATTGCCAAAAGCATGGCAGCAAAAGTAGGTCTAAACAGTTCAACCATTCTTTCGGGTAATGATATGAAAAATATGAGCGTTGAAGCTTTACGATTCAATGTTCTTAAAACAGATGTGTTTGCTGAAGTTGAACCTATCCAAAAACAACTTATAATACTCGCATTAAAAAAAGCAGGTAAAGTTGTCGGTTATATGGGTGATGGTATCAACGATGCAACGGCACTTCATGCAGCTGATGTTGGTATATCTGTTAACACCGCAGTAGATGTAGCAAAAGAAGCGGCTGACCTTGTGTTGTTAGACCGTGATCTGAATGTTTTAATAGAAGGTGTAAAAGAAGGAAGAAGAACTTTTGCCAATACGCAAAAATATATTTTCATGGCAACGAGCGCCAATTTTGGGAATATGTTTAGCATGGCAGGCGCTTCATTGTTCCTGCGTTTTTTACCGCTATTGCCGCAACAGATTTTGCTCACAAATCTCATGACCGATCTACCCGCAATGACCATTGCTAATGATGCAGTAGATGATGACTGGATAAGCAAGCCACGCAGATGGGATATAAAATTCATCAAACATTTTATGCTGGTGTTTGGCATACTAAGTTCAGTATTTGATTACCTCACATTTGGTGTATTAATATTACTCTTTAAGACAGGTGAAATTGAATTTCATACAGGTTGGTTCATTGAGTCTGTGGTTTCAGCATCATTAATTGTTTTGGTTGTTCGCACACATAAATCATTTATCAAAAGCAGGCCTGGAAAATATCTTTTAGCGAGCACAATATTGATCGTCGTAATCGCTTTACTATTTCCATTTCTTCCATTTGCAGGTACTTTAGGATTTACTATTTTGCCTGTTAAGTTTTATTTCGCAATTCTTGCCATTGTGCTTATATATCTTGCATCTGCAGAAATTTTAAAAAGATGGTTTTACAAATCTTTTCATAACCAGTAGTTTAAAATTTGAGCAATTCATTATACTACTCAAATAAAGCTGTACCATTCTATGTAATCAAACTAATGATAGTATTTCTAAAACATTACTCCGGTTTATCTTTTTCCTGCTTTTTTAAAATACCCTTTCAATAAAAAATTATGCTGCGCCGCTTCAAGATCTTCATTTAATTTTTGACTGCTTAATTCAAGGGTCTTAATTGTGTTTTTTAAAGATGATGCAACAGCCGTATCATTTAATATTACACCCACAGCATTATCTTTTCTATTCAAATTCTCACTGACAGTTTTTAAATTGTCTAAGAATTGAAACGCAGTATCTGCTGATTCTTTTAATTTAATAGCAGTACTCCTTAAATTATTAAACACAGTCGTATCCGATACAAGTTCATTTGATAAACTTCCGGGTGTATTTAATTTTGCTGTAAAGGTTTGAAGACTTGAAATTACATTCCGGCTATTTAATGAAGCTGCTTCAAAATTTGCAGTAGTAGCCTGCAAATTATTCATCGTAACTTTTAGTTTGTTTGAAAGTGATGCATCATTTAACAATGTTGCTATTGCACCGCTGCCGCTATCTATTTTTTTGGTTATGCTCTTAAAGCTGTTTGTTATTTCGAGTAAATTTTTATTATTTGCCTGTAAGGTTACAAGCATATCTTCTGTACTAAGTGCCTTTTCCACTGTCAAAAAATCATCTTTTGCTACCGGTGCTGTTGCAACGCTGCCGCCATAAATAATAACTATCTTATTTCCAATTAATCCATCTGAACCTATTTTTGCTTTAGCATCTTTATGAATATGCGCGGCTGCTGTTTTTTCAATATTCATTGTAACCAGTACCTGGAAGTTGGCGTAAAAACTCACCTTTTTTACTATGCCTACTTTTACACCGGAAAACCAAACATTATTGCCTTCCTGCAATCCTCCCACATCATTAAAAACTGCATTAACCGCAAATGCTTTTACAAATGTTTTCTTTTGATTACCCAAGGTAAAAACGGCTATAACTAAAATCACCAGTCCAAGAAATACAAAAATCCCTACGGTTACAGGATGATTAGTTTTTATAGTTTTCATTTTTTTAAATGTTGTATTTAATGTTTACAGATGCCTATAAAATAGTGGTAAGAAATTTTGCATCATGGAGTATTAATAAAATTATAGTCATAAAAACTTTTCAGATTTTTATCATCAGAACTAAAAACTTCTTTAAAAGTTCCCTGCTTTAAAAATTTGCCATCAACAAGCATGGCTACCCTGTTCCCTGTTATTTTAGCACAGGTAAGATCATGTGTTATAATAATAGAGCTGGTATTATATTGCTGCTGCACTTCATTCATTAAATTATTTATTTCAACACTGGTTATTGGGTCAAGTCCTGAAGTTGGTTCATCATACAACATAATTTCCGGTTGAAGAATCAATGTTCGCGCAATACCTATACGCTTTTTCTGGCCACCGGACAGTTCTGAAGGAAACTGGTTAATAACCTGGGGCAGCCCTATATCTTCAAGAACTTTTTCAATAGCTTCATCAACCTCTTTGCTGGTTAAATTTCTTTTATTCCTTACAAGCGGAAATGCAAGATTTTCTTTTACAGTCATACTATCATAAAGCGCGCTGCTTTGAAAAGAAAACCCGATTTTAGAACGTAACGTTCGCAATTCCGGTTCATTTAATTTTGTCAACTTCCTTGCCTAATACGTTTACCACGCCACTATCTGGTTTTAAGAGTCCTGCAATAATTTTTATCAAAACAGATTTGCCTGTTCCTGACCTGCCTAACACTACTAGGTTTTCTCCTTTAAATACATCTATATCTATTCCATCCAAAACCGTTACATCTCCAAAAGATTTTTTCAAATCTCTTATGGAGATCACCGCCTCTCTTGTATCGTTCCTTATATCTTTTTCCATTGCCGGTTAACGTATTGCATTTACAAATTGCACAATGATCATTTCTTCTATAAAGACCATGAACATTGCAATAACCACAGCTTTATTAGCTGCTCTTCCCACACCCTGTGTTCCTCCCTGTGCATAATAACCCTGGTAACATCCTGCTATACCTATAGTAAAACCAAAAACAACTGATTTAATGACAGATGAAAAAATATCGAGAAAAGAAATTGTGCCAAAAGCACTTTTAAAAAAAGCTCTGTAGCTTGTTAACTCGTTATGATGCACGTTTAAATAAGATCCTATCATTCCAATAAAACCGGTATACATTACCAAAATGGGCAACATACATGTTATGGCTATTACACGCGTTACCACAAGAAATTTAAACGGGTTGGTTGCAGATACTTCCATAGCATCAATTTGCTCAGTTACTTTCATAGACCCCAATTCAGCGCCCATGTTTGAACCTACTTTTCCAGCGGCAATCAAAGCTGTAACCAATGGCGCCAGCGCACGAATAATTGCTATGGATATTAATGAAGGCAGCCATGAACTCGCACCGAATGTGGATAAAGAAGGACGTGATTGCTTGGTGAAAACGATACCCGTAATAAAACCGGTTAAAGAAATTAAGAAAAGCGATTTATAACCTACTTCATAACATTGCTTGATTATTTCCTGAAATTCATACGGAGGTAAAAAAGCTTCTTTAAAAAAACGGACAATAAATTTAGAAACATTATGTATGTCTATAAAGAATTCATCTATTCTTCTGGAAATGAAATATTTTTTTGTTTGGCTCAACTTATTTTTTTCAGAATCAGGTTCCATTATAAACACATTTAATTAAACGCTTTCGTTCAGTTAGGGATTTATTTATACTTTATTTTATACCCAAGTATTGTAACCGAAAAACAAATGTTATACCGTTAACAAAAATGATAGGCCAATTGCTGCTGCATATTTCATATAAAAACCAAAGCAAGATGCCAAATGCAAAGAGAGAATAGATATAGAAAGATATTCCCGAAGTATCTTTTGTTTGAATTGTTCTAATTGCCTGCAGTAAAAAAGAAAACGTAGTGCAGGCTGGAGCTGTTAACCCGGTTAAGGTTATATAATTCATAAGAAATTTTAGCAATTTTAACTCGATAAAATCACTTTCAAAGTTTTTTCCTTTGCTGCATTCTGAAATGTATCGTAAGCATGTTCTATATCTTTCAATGGAAAACGGTGCGTGATTAATTTTGACGGATCTAATTTTTTGGAAGTAACAGTTTTTAATAACATAGAAGTTGTTATTGTATCAACAAGTCGTGTTGTAATTGTAATGTTTTTTGACCACAATGTTTCCAAATGCAGGTTAACACTTTTGCCATGAACACCAACGTTGGCAATATGCCCTCCGGCTGCTATAATTGATTCACACAATTCAAAAGTAGCTGGAACGCCAACCGCTTCAATCGCTACATCAACCCCTTTTTGTTCAGTTAGATTCATTATTTTTTCTAATGCGTTTTCATTACCACTGTTAATGGTTTGGTTAGCACCGAAAGTTTTAGCAACATTCAAACGATTGTCATCAATATCAATCATAATGATTTCAGCAGGCGTATAAAATTGCGCAGTAATCAATACTGCTAAACCTATTGGACCTGCACCTACAATTGCTACAGTATCTCCGGGCTTTACCTGACCGTTTAAAACACCACATTCAAAGGCGGTGGGCAAAATATCACTTAGCATAACTAATGCTTCTTCATCTGCGTTTTCAGGCACATGATAAAGGCTGTTATCTGCGAAAGGTATTCTTACATATTCTGCCTGTGTTCCATCAATCAAATGACCCAATATCCAACCGCCTTTTTCACAATGAGAATACATTCCTTTTTTGCAGTATTCACATTTACCGCAGGAAGTAATACAGGATATTAAAACATGATCTCCTTTATTAAACCCGGTAACAGCGCTGCCCACTTCTTCAACTATTCCTACACCTTCATGTCCTAAGATTCTTCCATCAATAACTTCAGGAACATCACCTTTTAATATATGTAAGTCAGTTCCGCAGATAGTAGTTTTGGAAATTTTTATAATTGCATCCGTTGATTCTAAAATTACAGGGTTAGGTTTTTCTTCCCATACTTTTTTCCCAGGACCATGATAAACTAAAGCTTTCATTTAATTATGTTTAAATAAGGAATATTATGATAGAACTTATATGCTTTTTGAATTATGCTTATTCACGGCATATTTTTTTTGATTTTTTTCATAGAACATTTTTATAAGGATAAAAGAGAATTCGCTTTATCTGTTATATATAGTTTATAGTAACACCGGAATTAATTATTTGATTAAGAACTGTTTTTAATCCTGGTATGTCAGACGTTTTTTTAATAAATCCTTTGGCGCCGCGCTTATGCGCAAGTTCTTCCTGCTCAAAAGCACTTGAGAGCATAACTACAGGTATGTTTTTTGTTCTTGGGTTTTTAATGATTTCACACAAACATTCAATGCCATTCATTGCCGGCATATTATAATCAAGAAAAATAAAGTCAGGGAGCAAGCTGCAGCTTTTAAGTGTCTTAAGTGCTTCAGTGCAGGTATTGGCCGCGCCAAATAAACTTACATTCTCTACTCCACTTAAGGCTTCAATAAATAATTCCTGGTCATCTGTATCATCATCAACTAAAAATATATATTTTAAAGAACTCATAGTGTTGGTAAATCTAAGTTGAGTATGCAAAGAATTTATTACATAATTCAACATTAGAATTACATAATTCACACACTGGTTATATAAATCAGCCGGTTAAAAAATAATCTTAATTTGTAGTAATAAAGTATGCAGAGAAGCTAATCTTCGTAGCCGTTCTTAATTACAGTAGATATCATTTTAAACTGCTCATGTGCATTAAAACAATGCGCTGAATGAGCGGGTATTATAATCCCACAGCCTAATTTAAGCTGGTGTATCTTTTTATTAATAGTTACTTCTGCGTTGCCGTCAATTATCTGGATAAACGTATCAAAAGGAATCGTTTTCTCACCTAATTCCTCGCCTTCATCAAAAGACATAGCAGTAATATTTCCCGTTGTTTTCTTTATAATGGTTTTACTTACTATTGCATTCGGTACATATTCTATTATTTCAACAATAATATGAGAAAGTGATTTTTCTAATTCTGGTGCATCTTTAGTATAGCTTTTCATTTTGTTTTAATGATGTAAAGATGTATTTAATTCAAACCAGACTTGTTACACAAATAATTATAGAAGTTACATGATTCACATATCTTCAAGTGAAGAACGCCTTTTATCTTTAAGTCCTTTAAAAAAAGATGGCGTTAACCCTGTTATTTTTTTAAACTGATTTGAAAGATGTGCCACGCTGCTGTAATTCATTTTAAAAGCGATTTGAGTAAGATTTAATTCATCATACATAATCAGCTCTTTTACTTTTTCAATTTTATGAATAATGATGAAATGTTCAATAGTAATACCTTTTACTTCTGAAAAAAGATTGGAGAGATAAGTATAATTATGATTGAGTTTTTCACTTAAATAATCTGAAAAATTTATCTCCGGTAATTCATCTGCATAATGCACCATTTCAATAATTACATTCTTTATTTTTTCTACCAGCATTGCTTTCTTATCATCCATCAGTTCCAGCCCTGATTTTGCTAATAGTATTTTTAGTTCACTATACTGTTCATCTGAAAGTGGTTCTTCTAAATCTGCTTCACCTAAGTCAACGATTTTATAAGCGATATGCAGCTTTTTCAGCTCTGCCTTTACTAACATTTTACAGCGAAGGCTTACCATATTTTTTATAAAAATTTTCATTTTATATACCTGAGCATGTGTTGAAGATACTTAATGAAACCAAACACTGCATCTTTATTAGTGCTTTCTAATAATATCTTATATAACCATGAAAATATCCTGTAAATTATATAACTTATTAAACTAATTCTGTAACACACAACACTACTGATTCTGTAAAAGATGTAAGTTATTAACAATATGTAACATTTAAAATTGCGTTGAACAGAACTTTGCACTAACATTCTGTAAATCATATAAGGGGTTATATGTCAATCCGAAAAGCAAATTAAAGGCTGTTCTTCAACCAAAAGGCAGCCTTTTAAATTTCACTAAAGAAAATTCAAGATGAAAATTATACACGATTTTAAAAAATACCAGATGAGAAGATTTCGGGTTAACGCAAACGATACAAACCCGGGGGATGAATTACAAATCAATGTAATTCCGGATGAAAAGTTAGAACGCATAAAAAAAGCTATATTTCTCTGCTCGAATAAATCCAGCGTCAAAACCTGTGAAATCAGTTTTATAAATGATCCGTTATTGCGTAATGAAATTCATCCCTTCTTAAATAATAATCCAAAGTATTAGAAGCATCTGAGCTAATTCTTTTTTTTACATGGGATACCATTCCGGTACATGATATTTATAATTTTAACTGGTTATACCCGGTAAATAATATCAACGAACCTGATAAGCCGGATGTTCAAGGTGTCGAAGAAAAAGATAAGGCTAAGTCATATAATAATTTCGCAATCAACGTTCAACATACCTACCAGGCTGCAGATGCAGGGCTTAAAGCCGCAGCGGTAGAAAATATAGAGGGTTATTTAATAGAAGACCTGTATAATCATGAACTTGATGATCTGTTACAATTAAGAAAAAATGGTTTTAGAAGCGTAGTTTTTTTGGCACTCAATAATAATAAATTTACCAATTAACTGAGAACAGTTTAGTACTCTTCAAATACACTGGAATAAATAAAAATCAAACGCCTTTGTAAAAGAAGATTTTTTATTGTGCTGAAATAAAAAAAACCGACCAGTTTTTCACAATGTTGCTTTGAAGAATAAATTTTCGGAAAGACATACTTGAAAGTTGCTGAAGAGAAACATAATTGTCTAATTAACTGCAAAACTTATATTTTCTAATTGCCGGTAGTTAACTACTCTTCCATTCTGTACGGCAGGTTTCCAGGGCGGGCTTTTTTCGATAATGTTAAATACTTCTTTATCTGCTGACCACTCAATTGATTTTCTTAAATAAATATCACCTGTATGCCCTTGTTTATCTATTAAGAAGCATACAGTAATAGTATATACTCCGGATGAAAATATGGAAGAGAAACGCGCAGGAGTTTCAACATTTTTTTCTAAATATTTTACCCAGCCTTTGCTTCCGTTTTGAAATTGAGCCGCAATTTGTATTGTAGTAAATGTTTTAGACGAAGTATCAGCATCCGGTTTCGTTATGCCTGTATCTGCAGTAACATCACGTTTAATGAATTTGCCATTATCATATTCATCAAAGTAAGTGGCACGAATACTGTCTCCTAAATAATAATCCCAATTACCATCTTTACGTAAATTTTTTACTAATCCGCAACTATCAATTTTACCCTTTTCATTATACCAGCAAAAGCGGCCGTTAGGAATTTTAAGTTCTGCATCCTTATACGTTTCCTGTTTTATCATAGGGCCGTTTTTTGTATAATAACGGCAACCGTATTCTGAATCTCCTTTTTTTACTTCATGCATAAAATATGTGCATGACTCAAGAGAAGGTGCAGGACTCCAGTCTTCTTTAAACACGTAAAAAGATTCGTTATTTGATTGCGCAAACCCTGCTATGCATAGCATAAAACACAACACGGTAAAAATAAATGAAAAGCGTTTTTGCATTCTTTGCATCAGCCTTGATTTTGTGTAAAATTTAAAATCAAACTTAAAAAAAATTCACAAATCAATCGGTTTATGTATTTGTATCACTTAAGTATTTTTATACATTATTGGCATGAATTTATATTATTATTAAGTAATAAAAATCTTTGTTATGCTTAAATGGGCTGCCATATTTTTTATCATTGCGATTGTTGCTGCAATTTTCGGATTTACCGGTATTGCTGCCGGCGCTGCTTCTATTGCCAAAATTTTATTCTTCATCTTTTTAGTATTATTTATTTTGGTTTTGATTTTGGGAGCAAAAATATTTGGCAAATAATGGTCAATAATGTTTGATAAGGAATTATTGAATAGAGTTGCAGGAGCACTTAAAAAAACACACCGGTCAGTTGCGGTTGCAGAAAGTGTAACCGCTGGATTGTTGCAAGCTGCTTTTAGTAACGCCAAAGAAGCATCTCTTTTTTTCCAGGGTGGAATTACAGCTTACAACTTAGGGCAAAAATGCCGGCATCTTTTAATTGAGCCTTTGCATGCCATTGAATGCGATTGTGTTTCAAAAAAAATTGCAGAAGAATTAAGCAGAAATATTTGCAGCATTTTTTTGAGTGATTACGGCATTGGCATTACGGGTTATGCAGCAAAAGTTCCTGAAAAAAAGATAAATGATTTGTATGCTTATTATTCCATTTGCCTTAATAAGGAAATAATTGAAAGCGGAATAATTAAACCGGATCAGGAAGAAGGCTTTCCTGCACAATTATATTATACTGAAACGGTACTGGAAAAGTTTGACAACCTGTTGCATAAAAATAAATAACCCAACATTTTTGATGGCATGAATTTTTCTTTTTTATTTCAAAAGATTAATTATGAAAACGCCCAACAGCAAAACACCTCAATCAAATAATAAAAGCCATACAATTAAAACACGCCCGGAAATTCGTGATAATCTTGATAGCCGTGCTAACGCAGAGCAAGATTTTAAAGGCGATGATGTAACACACAATAACAGGTCGCATCACAATGTAAAATCAGGCAAAAAAAATTAAAATGATAGCAAGAGACGGGGCCTGTGTAAGTTTATGGCAGAACACTGTAACCGAATTTAATAAAAGTAATTTTTTTTCTGATAACAGCTTTGATGTGGCTATTGTTGGCGGCGGAATTACAGGAATTACCACAGCGCTGCAACTGCAGAAAGCTGGTAAAAAATGTATTGTATTTGAAGCCTATAATTTATGTTTTGGAACGACAAGCGGAACAACAGCACATTTAAATACTTTGCTTGATACTCCTTACACAACTATCATAAAAAATTTCGGGAAAGAAAATGCGCAATTGGTGGCGCAATCTTCAAAAGAAGCAATTGAATTAATTAAATCAATCATAAAAGAATACAATATTGATTGCGAATTTGAAGATGCCTCGGCATTTTTATTTGCGCAGGATGATAAACAAAACAAAGAATTACAGGATATTCATGATGCCTGCAGGGAAGTGAACGTAAAAGCGGTTTATGCAAATGAACTGGCTGTAAGTATTGCTCATAAAAAGGTAATGCGTGTTGATGGTCAGGGAAAATTTCATCCTGTAAAATATGTACATGCATTAGCAAAAGTTTTTGAAGATTTGGGCGGAGTGATTTTACAACAATGCCGTGTTGAAGATGTTGATGAAAATGACGTAATAAATATTGTAACTGAAAAAGGAAATTTTCAGGCTGAATTTTTAATTTATGCAACACATATCCCGCCTGGTGTTAACCTGTTACATTTACGGTGTGCAGCTTATCGCAGCTATGCGATGGCTGTTACGTTGAAAAATAAAAAATATCCTGGCAATCTGTTTTATGATATGTATGATCCATATCATTACATCCGTTCACAAAAAATAAAAAATTCAACTTATTTAATTGTTGGTGCAGAAGATCATAAAACTGGCCATGTTGAAAATACAGATGAATGTTTTTTGAAACTGGAAGCTTATGTGAGAAAACATTTTGATGTAGATGAAGTAGTAAACAAATGGTCGTCTCAATATTTTGAACCTGCAGATGCTTTACCATATATTGGTCATTTACCTGGTCATAAAGGAAATATTTTGGTGGCATCAGGTTACGGAGGAAATGGTATGACGTACAGCCATGTAGCTGCCGTTACTTTAAAAAGCATAATCCTGAATGAAGAAAACCCTTACATTAAATTATATGATCCAAACCGTATAAAACCTGTTGCCGGGTTTGTTTCATTTCTATCGCATAATGCTGATGTAGTAAGAATGTTTGCAGGCAAATGGTTTGCAAATGAAAAGCTGAAAGAGCTTGCAGATATGGCGCCCGGTGAAGGCAGGGTTGTAAAATATGAAGGCCATACTATTGCATTGCATAAAGATGAAAGTGGTGGTTTGCATGCTTTAAATCCAACCTGTACACACATGAAATGTTCGGTTGCCTGGAACAATGCTGAGCAAACCTGGGATTGCCCTTGCCATGGTGCACGGTATAATATTGAAGGATATGTTGTTACTGGTCCTGCCAATATACAACTCGAAAAAATTGAAATAAAAAACCTGGCGGAATAAACGGCCAGGTATAGAATATAGTTACACTTTAATTGTTCCTTCAATAGAATCATCAAGCGTTTTACCAGTAGCTGCGCCTATCACCATTTTAACTAAAGCAACAGCCTGTCCATGTTTTGTATCCCAATAATAACCACTTTCCGGCATAACTTTTATTACCGTAATTCTCGGATCATCTTTGCCTTCTGTAAACCATGTTTTCATAATTCCATCCCATAATTCATCAATCTTATTTTTATCTCTTGATATTTCAGCTTTACCATTTATGCTTAAAAAATCAGAATGAGCTGATCCCTGGAACAATAACTGCACCGACGGATCTTCTGCAATATGCTTATTCTTATGACTGTCTGAAGCGCTTAAAAACCACAGGTTACCTTCATCATCAATTTTTTCAGGAGACATAGGGCGGGTATCAAATTCGCCGCCATTAATGTTGGTGCAAAAAAAAACAACTGCCTGCTTTTTTAGCAAGTTGTTTCATTTTTTCAATGGCTTCGTTGCCCAATAAGTTTTCTGTGTTTTTTTCCGGTTGATTTTTATTAATGCTATCCATAAACTGTTTTCATAAAATAACAAACAGGTTTATTATTTGTTCATAATAAAGTACTGAAATTTTTTACCAGGAATTTTTGCGCTTTACTTATTGCTGCTAACTTTAGAGGCTGATGAAAACACAAAATTAAATTATATGAAGCCATCAATTGGTATTACAACAGACCATCTTGCCTCTGTATCTCATGCGCTTAGTACCATACTTGCAGATGAATTTGTATTGTACGCAAAAACAAGAAGTGCACACTGGAATGTGGAAGGTGCTGATTTTTACAGCAAGCATATTTTTTTTGAAAAACAATATGAAGAATTAGATGAGATTATGGATGAAGTTGCTGAGCGCATTCGTATGCTTGGCCATTATGCACCTGCAAAATTGCATGAATACCTTGAACTAACGCATTTAACCGAGCAATCAAGAGCACAAAACAGTTCTGAAGATTTCATTACTCTTTTGCTGAAGGATCATGAAACAGTTATTATTCATCTGCGAGAAAATATCAATTATTTCAGCAATGAACTGAATGATTCCGGCACCAGTGATTTTATTACCGGCCTGATGGAAAAGCATGAGAAAATGGCCTGGATGCTCAGATCGCATATTAAATAATTTATTTGATTTAATTTTTTTGAATTGCGGTTATTAAGACTTGCAACTGCTATATTTAGAGCTATAAAAATTATTGCATGGCGTCTATTATGCGGCTTCATCTTCACTACAGGCTTTGGATTGCAGATATGAATGCAGACATTAACGTGTTGAGAATTTTTGATGATTATGTTTCAGAGATAGAAACAAAAAACATAAGTGCTGAAGCAAGAGAAAATCTTGATAATTATAAACAGCAGTTTAAAAGTTTAAGAAAAGAACTGGATGAATTAAGGCATGAAATGCATCTTGTAAAAATGAGGCTGGCTGCGCTTGCAAAAACAGCAGAAGCGGCTGCCGAAAACATGATGAATTATAAAGCTGACAAGGAGCGCTACAAAGCTTTTAGAAAACAGTTTTCATCTGTAAGAAAAGACTTTAAAAAATTTGAGGCAATAAAGTAAAGTGCCCGGGACTGGATTCGAACCAGCACATCCTTTCGGACGCCGCCACCTGAAGACGGTGCGTCTACCAATTTCGCCACCCGGGCTTACAAACAAGAACTCTGAAGAGCGCAAATATAATTGCAATTAAACAACCATCAAACTGCAACCACGAATATCGCTGCCATCCAATCTTCCTGCAACAGTAAAACTTCCATCATCAAAAATTTCTCCTACGTCATCTGTTGCAATAAAAGCGCAGCTGTAAGCATTGGCAAGATCAATAATATTTAATGCTCCTTTGCCTTTTGTTTTTACAAGTAAAGGATCATCTTCGTCCCGCACAAAAACTTTCATCCATGGCGGACAGTAATATTTTCCATTCGCTTTTGCATAAGCCTGTGACAACAATTCAGTCATTCCATATTCAGAATGTATTTGCTCTATATGAAACTGCTTTTTTAAAATAGCATGCACTTCATCTCGTGTTAATTCTTTTCGCCGGCCTTTCATTCCGCCTGTTTCCATAATTATTGTTGATGAAAGATGCATTGGAAATTGTTCCGCAAAATCAAGCAAGGCATACGTTACACCTATCAATATAGTTTTTTGCTGTTGATGTTCCAGCTCCTTCAAAACATGATGGAGTTTTTTGTATTCATCTAAATAAAACCCACTTTGAGAATGATTACTTAATTTAATTAATTCATCAACCATTTTTATAAGCGATGAATTTTCTTGCTGCAGGTAAGAAGGCAGCAAACCAATAATACACCAGCTTTTTATATCGCCATAAAAAATTTCAAAGCCTTTCGTAAAGCTTTGTATATACAGATCAATATCTTTTATATAATGACGGCTTTTTATGGTTTGAGTTGTACCACTGCTTTCAAAAATTAAATCATAACTATCATCACCACACAATAATTTATTTGTTTTGAAAAATGATATGGGCAAAAAAGGAATTTGCGGCGTTGAATCAATTCTTCTTATATCAAAATGTAAATGATCACACCACTTCTTATATATTTTATTTTCCCCGTACTGGTAATTAAATAACTCCCTGGCAAGGGAATCGAAGTCTGTATTATTCTGAAAAATTTTGTTAACAAATGGGAAAAGCACAATGAAGAGTTGTTTGTTTTTGTTTTAAATTTTACTGCAAACTATTTTGTTATTTTATTGCAGCTAATAAATGCCGTATAAAATTTTTCAGATGTAACTGTGTATATTTACTTTCAAAAATTTTACCGGTTTGAAATCAATTACAAAGAAATGAAGATTAAATTATTCGCTATAGTTTTAATAATGCTTGGATGTATAACCTGCTCAAAAAACTCTTACAATACCAACCCTACGCTTAAGTTTGAAAGCGTGAATGCAACGGTATTTCCGCAACCATCTGTTATTATTTTTAAGTTACAATGCACAGATAAAGAAGGCGACGTTGTTGACACAATATGGGTGAAGCGTGTTTCAAAAGTTGCACCATGCGAATATTTAGATTCAGCTGCTGCTTTTGTAATTCCTGATTTTAATCCTCCTAAAAATGTAAAAGCCGATTTTGATTTTACTTATAATTATCCTGTTGATGTTTCCGGGCAGGGCGGCGCAACCATGAGTGGATGCACAAATTTAGGTGCAAGCTTAACCGATACCTGTTATTTCAAATTTTGGATGCATGACAAAGCGCAGCACGCAAGTGATACTGTTCAATCTCCCGAAATCGTTTTGTTGCAACAATAATCATTTTATCTTGCGATAAGCAACAGCCTGTATAAAACCGCTGTAATAAAATTGCTCTGAAAGTAACTGGTACTTCTCTTTAAAATATGGCCGCATATTAACCAGTTCATGCGTTTCAATGTTTGCCGTTATTCTGAAGAATAAGTACATTGTTTTCAAAAGAATTTGCTGCCATATTTTTTTCCCTTGTTTATCATTTACAAAATCGGCATACAACCAAATGCTGTTTGGTTTAAGGAAAGTATCAAGCTTGTTAAAAACAATTTCAATCTTATCCTGTAAAAAATTATCAAATAAAAAGGGAGTAATGATAACATTAAATTCCTCAGTTGGATGATAATCTTCAATTGCTTCTTCAGCAAAGTTTGCTTTTATATTTTTATAATTTCTTTTTTTAGCAAGCCTGATCATTGCAGAAGATTTTTCAACATACACTACGGAAATATTTTGCTTATTTAGTTTTGAAATTTCTTCCAGTATCCATCCTGTTCCTCCGCCAACTATCAGCACTTTATCATTGTTTGTAATAAGCTGAATTAAATATACCTGCGCTTTAATTATGGAATGCTGAAATACAATACGGCTAACCGCATCATAGATTTTTGCAATACCATTATAATTGTTAGGCATACTTAATTTTTTATAAACTGCATTCCTGCAATTCCGCATAAAGCTTTTAAAAAAATCAGGCCATCAATCACTATCAAATAATACAAAATTTTGTGCGGCTTCTGCATGCTCCATGCAATCATCAGTAATAAAATAAACGGAACAAGATTAAATGCAATCATGATAAAACCATAATGGCGACTGGCAGTAAAAGCAACCACTGAAAACAAACCAACTATAATCAGTGGCAATAAAATAAAATAAATTGTATTTCTTAAACCGTAGCTTACAACAAAAGTTTTCAATTGCTTATTTGAATCATCTGCATAATCTTTAATGTCGAAAATGATTGCATTCACTGTGCAGAACATCCAGTTTTTTACAAAAAGCCAAACAAGTAAAGTTGCTTCTGCGGTGTGTGTGCCGCTTTCAATCTGTACAACTATGAAACTTAAAATATTTGCGCAGCAAGCCCAAACAAAGCCAATTATAAATGCTTTAAGCCAGCCTGTATTGCGCAGGTTAATCTTATAAAAAGATTTGGGCAATAACCCATAATAAAAAATGCCTGCGAGCAAAATTATACTAATCATCAACCAGTATTCTATAGGTAAACTTTTTATAGCGGCAGCATTTTTATAGATAAAAAAGCATCCAAGCGTTAAGCACATTAAGAATAAACTGCGTTGACTCCATAAAACAAACCAGTGATTTTTTGTGTACCAGCGTTTTCTCGGATTTAAATTATCGCCTGTATTTAACGGACCCAAATATGCGTATGTATAGTAAAAAACGGTGGCAGAAAAAAGCAGCAGATAGTAGGTAACTGAATTCAAAGGCAGGCGCAATTGCACGCAGGATTCAATAGATAAAACAACCGCAATTAAACCAATAAAATAATTGCCAAAAAAAACTGATCGTATAAACTTCAACATTTATTGCAAGTTACTTCTCAATAAATTCTCATATAATTTTTATGTGGAAGCAGGAGTTTTTATGGCAGTACAATTGTTTTCAATTTTGATGCTTTGTTACGCAAAATTGCTCCTTATACTGCATATCTTTGGGCATCTGTAGTATCAATTTCATATAAGAACAACATGGCAAAAACAACATCAAAAACAAGCAAGCAAAAATCAATTATAACAAACTCAATTAATTTTTTAAAAGAATATATAAATACACCATCGCCTGTTGGTTTTGAAAGCAGTGGTCAAAAAGTTTGGCTGAACTATATAAAAAATTATGTTGACACAACATTTACCGATGCTTACGGAACTGCAGTTGCCGTTATCAATCCTGATGCAGATTTTAAAGTAGTGATAGAAGCGCATGCGGACGAAATAAGCTGGTTTGTAAATTATATAAACGACCAGGGCGTAATTTATCTTAAACGTAATGGCGGAGTTGACCACCAGATTGCCCCTGCAATGCGGGTAACAATTCATGGCAAAAAAGGTCCGGTAAAAGCAGTGTTTGGCTGGCCTGCAATTCATACACGCCATGCAGGTAGCGAACCAAAAGAACCGCAGCCAAAACCTGATAATTTATTTCTCGATTGCGGTGCACGTTCTAAAAAAGACGTTGAAAATTTAGGCATTCACATTGGGGCTGTTGTTACTTATGTAGATGGCTTTGATGAGCTTGCTAATAATTATTTTATCGGTCGCGCATTTGATAACCGCGTTGGTGGTTTTATGATTGCAGAAGTGGCGCGGCTTATTAATCAAAATAAAAATAAATTGCCTTTTGGCTTATACGTTGTAAATGCAGTGCAGGAGGAAATTGGTTTGCGCGGCGCAGAAATGATTGCAAGAAGAATAAAGCCAAACATTGCTATTGTAACTGATGTTACACATGATACAACTACACCAATGATAAACAAAATTGTGGAAGGCGATATTGCCTGCGGCAAAGGCCCTTCACTGGCTTATGCGCCGGCAGTGCATAATAAATTGCTTGCGTTTGTTGAAGATATTGCAACTAAGAAAAAAATTCCGGTACAATGGCGCACCTTAAGCAGAACAACAGGAACGGACACAGATAGTTTTGCATATGCCAACGATGGTTGTCCTTCTGTTTTAATTTCAATACCATTGCGCTACATGCATACAACAGTTGAAATGCTGCACCGTGATGATATTGACAATACAATACGATTAATGTATGAAACAGTAATTGCTTTAACGCCAAAAACAAACCTGAGTTATTTGTAAATTACTTATGAGTTAGCTATCAATTTTAACTGCAGGCAGCGAGTGTTCCTTTTATTAACTTCGTTGCATGATCAATAATCCACAGCTTGCATCATCATTAAAAAAATACCAAAATACATTTCATCATGTAGTGCCTTTTAATCAAAAAAAAGATAAGCTGCTGCACATAAATTTTACTGCAACCAATACTGAATTAACCAGCAATATTTCAGAAGACGGAGATAAGTTTGCTTCGTACATCAAACAAAAAATTAAAAGTGCTGATGCCTTATACGCAATAGGCGGCTATGCGGAATATCGTGCATTTTACAGCCGCAGTACAGTGTTTGATACTGCATTTGAAGCAGAGCCGCGAAGATTACATTTGGGCATAGATATTTGGGGCGCTGCCGGCACGCCTGTTTATGCTTTTATGGGTGGCATGGTGCATAGTTTTGCTTATAATGACAAATTTGGAGATTATGGCGCCACCTTAATTTTATTACACCAGTTGGATGGCCTTGCATTTTATAGTTTGTACGGGCATATTTCTTTAAGTGATATTAATAATATACACGCAGGACAGTATGTTATACGCGGCGCAGAAATAGCGCATTTTGGCGAACCTTCTGAAAATGGTAACTGGCCGACACATCTGCATTTTCAGATCATCAATGATATGGAACTGAAGAAAGGAGATTATCCTGGTGTGTGCAGCTACGGTGAAAAAGACAGGTATCTTAAAAATTGTCTTGATCCTGATTTGGTATTAAATATGATGCAGTATACTTAAGTTAGCAATAAACATTATAATGGATTTATTATTTTTGACTAAATTCAAATTGAAAGAATATGTCTGATCATAACTCACCAAGCGATACAAAAAGTTATACCGTAACTATTTTTATTTCTTTTGTTGTTGTATTTGTTTTTGCAATGATAATGATGCTTTGGCATGGAAGCTATGAACATAATACCAACGGAGAAATACATTATAATACACAGGTAAATGAACCTTCAGGAGACTAAGGTATCTTTCTTATAATTCCCAAATTTATTCCGGCACTTGAAATTGGAAGGCTGCCTGTACCAACACCGCTTAATGTTGCTTTAAAATAAGTTTCTGCACGCAAATTGGTTTTTGCGCCTGTTTGTAATTGATATCCTGCACTTAAGTTCGCCACAGAAAACCAGTTTTGTGTTGTATTATAATAAGGATAACTGCCATAATGATTTTGCCCGTCTTTCTGATAAGCATAGTTGTAAAATTCTTTCTTCATAAGATAAGAAGAAAGCCCGGCGGTTGCAAACCATGTATGCTTTTTCTTTGTACTGAAATCATATTTTATATTCAGCGGAATTTCATACATGCTGCAATAACCGTCAACTGATAACACTTCGGCATTATTAAAATAAGGGATTTCGCTTTTATCGAAATATTCGCCGTCTGTATAATAGTTTTTCTTAGCCAGGAACAAGCCGGATTCAATACTTAGCTTATTAAATTTATATCCAACAAGCAACCCAACGTTGTAACCAATGGGTTGTATTTGCTGATACTTTACAAAACTTAAATCGGCACCGGCAATTAATCCTGCATAAAAATAATGGCCGTTATTTTTATTTTTTTGCGCAGACAATTTTGCTGTTGATGATGCTGTGTTTGTTTGAGATATTTTGTTATCGTTTATAACTGAAGAATTATTTGTTTGACTATTAGCAAAAGAAGGAGGCAGCAGGTTTTCCGTCTTATTTTTTGTATCTGGTGCAGTTGCAGGAAAAATCGTTGTTTTATCCTGAGAGTGAATTAAACCTGGGCTTTGCTGTTGCATTGAGAAATTATTCTCACTTAAATTATTATTATTTTTCTTTTGACTATTATGATGCACAATTATCAGTTGCTGATGATGAACAGCGTTATTATTATCATTCAAATCTTTTTTAATTGTATTATTGTTTGCTGAAATATTTTCAGAAGATACTATTGTACTGTTTGGATTGTTCTTTGTTTTAATTGAAGCCTGAGTATTTTTATTTTCTGAATATTGATGATTAAATTTATTGTATTCTGTATGTGCTATCCATCCTAAAGGAATAAGCAGCAACCACCAGAAAGCAAACAGGCGCTTTCGCTTTTTTTCTGTAATGGGTGTTGCCGCATCAGCTTCATGTGTGGCAGCATACACTGCATCCCAGTCAGCAGCTTTATCTGCATCTACCTCATAATTATCTGCAGCCTTGCGCAGCATTTCATCCATATCGTCTTCTTTCATGTAAAGCATAGTATATTGCCTTTTTCATCTTTTACTAAATATTTTTGAAGAAATGCTCTTGCTTTTGAAAGGTTTGACTTTGATGTGCCTACTGAAATGCCCAGCATATTTGCAATTTCCTGGTGCGTATATCCATCAATTACATACAGGTTAAAAACCACTTTATATGCAGGACTTAATTTTTTTACAAGCGCAATCAGTTCTTTATATACAAGCTGATTTTCCCCGCTGTTATTAACGCCTTTATATTCCCAGCGTTCCTGATGTATTGATCCGTTGGAAGAAATAAGGTTTTCCCTGCCCATAAAATCTATAGAAGCATTAATAACTATTCTTCTTATCCAGCCAAGTAACATGCTTTCTACATGTTCATAATCTCTTATTTCAAATTTTTTAAAATTCCTGAAAATTTTTACAAATGCGTCATTAGCGGCATGTGCAGCATTTTCGAACGAGTGCACGTAGCGGTATGAAATGCGTAATGCATAAGGAAGGTACCTCTCATAAAGCATTTTTTGGCATTTGGCGTCATTCTCCATGCAGCCTTTCATAATATGTAAAAGCTCATCCAATACGGCACAAATTTTAAAATCCTATTACTTAATAAACTGCTTATGAGAAAATAGAGTTGCTTTTAGTTTAAAATTTTGTCAGCAGCTCCATGGTCAAATCTTTCCATTCTTCCTGCGTGCTTACTGCAGGCCTTTGCTTTTGAGCTTTGCGGTACCAGTAATCTGCATTATTAATATCACCTTCTTTGCGGTGAAGGTAAGCATGTACTCAACAGGAATTTTTATCCTCTTCGGAATCAATTAATGAATGTGCTTTTTGCCAATCGCCTTTTGCATCATACCATAACGCCTGCATGTATAATGGCAGGTTTGGCGGCAACTCATCATTTTCAATGGTTAATATAAATTCGTCGTAAGTCAGTATTCAAAGTTAATCAAAGCCGGATGAATTTTTACAGAATAGCTGTACCAGTAAGCAGGCATTATAAAATAAAAAACCGCCATTAGAAAACAGCGGTTTATTGCACATGAGAAAAATGAAAGTATCAGAGATCGATTGTTTTTAAATCTTTAGGAAACTTAACGTCAACTGTTTGTGTTTGATTGTTTCGTTTGTAAGTAATTTTTACCGTTTCTCCTTTTTTAAGATCTTTTACACTTTGCCTAAGATCATCAGTTGATGTAATGGCTTTACCATTTACCTGTGTTATCACATCACCTTCTTTTAAACCTGCTTTTGCTGCGGGCGAATCATCATCATCTACATCAAGAATTTTTACACCATTTCCATCTTCAGTATCCTGGGCTGATATACCAAGACGAGGTTTATCGCTGTAGGAGAAAGAAAAATTATATGGCGAATAATTTCTAAGCACATCCTCATCAGGAGAGTTCCATGAATACACCTTCATCTGGTCCGCCTTGCTTAAAGTTGCCGTGGCTGTTGCTTGCTTGCCATTTCTTACATAAGTTATGGCAACTTTTTCATCTGGCTTATGATTACCTACTACTTTATATAAATCATCAGGGCCTGTAACTTTATCTTCTCCAATTTTTGTAATAATGTCATCTTCTTTTAAGCCAGCTTTTTCAGCGGGGCTGCCTTTAGTAACATCTGTAATTTTTGCGCCGTTATCTGTCTTGTCAGTCATTACACCGAGAAACGCCTCATTGTATTTTATTTTGCGCCTCATATCATCACGTAATACTTCAAGGTGTGGAGGGGGTGGAGCAATAACCGGCCCATCACCATCTGCAAAAACAGTCATTCCGTTATCATCCATATCCATCTTTTGCTTCATAATGTCAATGTCATCGCTGGTGAAATCGTCAATAGGTTTTCCATTTACTGTAATATTATTACCATCAATTACCACAGTAATTTTTTCTTTCACAGAATCCTTTTTATGTATGATGATATTTTCATCACCGGATCTTGAATACATATCCGAATCCTGAGCATATATATGCATAAAATTTAAAGAGAGCGCAACCATTAAGATAAATGGCTTTAATGTCTTAATCATAATAGTGGTTTTATATATCTACGAAATATTTAGTAGTTCAAATATAGAAACATTTATGAATTACGAAGTCTTTCGGAAATGTTAAACCTTAAAAGTTTATTTATTTTATCATGTTTACCAAAGCAGTAATTTTCCGCTTGCAAACCGGCAAACATTCAAATGCCTTTTATTTGCAAAAAATTCCTTTATGAAATATTTACTGCTAATGCTTGGAATTTTGTTTACTGCTACATTACATGCACAATTTGGTTTTTATGCTGAGGGAGGCGGAAATTATTCTGCTTTACGTGCTACACGATACGATGGCGTAGTGAATGGCAAAAGTGGCTTTGGCTGGCAGGCTGGTATAGGCACTGAATATCACACACAGTTTGGCTATTTTTTATATTTAGGAATTGATTTTGCAAACCAAACATTTAAAAAAGATTCTACATCTGCTGATGGCCATAGTGCTGTATCTAACTACACATATAAACCTTTATTTATTAATTTTCCATTTGGCATTGGCTACCAGTTTGATCTTACAAAAGATATTGGATTAAGAGTGTATGGAGGCATAACAACACAGGTAGGCGTTGGAGGCAATGTACAACGAAGCTCCAATTATGTTTTAGATTCTATAAGCCATTCATCTTATGATAAACACAAAATTCAATACGGAAGAAGCGTGCAGGTATCCAATGAATTTAAGGCTGACCTTAATAATACAATTTGGGGAATTAACGTAGGCGCAGGTTTAAATTTTTCAAAAAGGGTTGAAGTTGCTATTTTTTACCAGGAGGGACTTACTAATATTTTGCCTGGCGGAGATGCTGCACCTGAAGTTGATAAACTAAGATCAGTATCGTTAAATCTAAAATTTTATTTTCCTAAAAATTACTACAGTTCCAGATATAATCAATAAAAATAAAAATCCCGCAAGACTTGCGGGATTTTTATTTTTATTGATTGATATATTTTAAAAGTTCAGGACTATCCGGCGTAACCTTACTGTCAAAGTGCTGTAGCAGTTTTCCATGTTCATCAATAATAAACTTATTAAAATTCCAGGAAATTGTTGCATTGAGAACACCATTTTCTAAACTATCACAGAGATATTTAAAAACTGGCGTGACATTCGGGCCTTTTACATCAACTCTTGTTGTAAGAGGAAAAGTAACGCCGTGATCCTTTCTGCAAAATGTGCTTATAGAATCATTATTATGAAATTCCTGATTGCCAAAATTGTCTGAAGGGAAACCAACAATAACCAGTTTATCTTTATTTGCCTCATATAGTTTTTCAAGGCCTTCGTATTGCGGCGTAAAACCACACATAGAAGCAGTATTCACTACAAGAATTTTTTTGCCTTTGAATTTTGAAAAATCTATCGTTCCGTTTTCAAGTGCTTTTATTTTAAAATCATAAATAGATTTTGCCGCAGGATGAAATGAAGTAAGTATTGCAAAACTTAATAAAGACAGAAACGCTTTCATGTAAATATTTTATTTGATAAAAGTAAACAACATTATAAATGCAAGAATTAATTTAATAAATTGTTATGATGGAAACAGTTAAAAAACAAAATAAGTTGCCAACTGGTTTTAAATTATATAGTATATGCCGCTGTTGCTAAACTTAGCTTAACGCCGGTAGTTTGCAGAATAGCTGTTCCGCAGGCTTCTAATGTGGCGCCGGTTGTAACCACATCATCTATCAATAAAATGTGTTTGTTTATAATTAATGAAGGTTGCGTTACTGTAAAAACACCGTCCATTGTCTGCCATCGCGCAATACGGTCTTTATGTGTTTGCGTTTCTGTAAAAGCAATTCTTTCAACTGCATCTGTAATAACCGGTTTATTCCAAACGGAAGTTATTCCATTTACAATTGCGAGGCTTTGATTATAGCCGCGCCTGAAAAGTTTTTTATCATTCAAAGGCAGAGGAACTATTGCATCAATATCATCAAATCTTTTGCTGTTGATTAATTGATAACCCAGCAACCTGCCTAAAAATATCCCTGCCTTCTGATTGTTTTTATATTTAAGCTGAATGATGGCATTCTGAATTACAGAATCTTTATTAAAATAAAATGCACTGCCGGCATGTTCAACTTGCATTCTTCCATAAAAAATTTTCTCAACAGGATTTTGGGCTGTACCCAAAAAACCAGTTTCGGGTAAGCTATTCAAACATTCAGCGCATAAAATATCTTCATCATTCAATATATCACTATCACATCCAATACATATATGCGGAAAGAGTAAATGAAGAAAATCGTCAATATAATTTTTTATTGAAGTCATCTTTAAAACTGGAGTGATATCAAAATTAAAACAGCAGGCGATACAATTCATCCACTTTGCCAACATCTATCACCTCAATATTATACCTGGTTTTATTTAAAGCTTTTTTATTAAAGGGTGCGATGAATATTTTTTCAAACCCTAATTTCTCGGCTTCAGCAATTCTTTGTTCTACACGATTTACTGCCCTTACTTCTCCGTTCAAACCAACTTCGCCTGCAAAACAAATATTGGAAGAAAGCGGCATATCATCATAAGAAGAAAGCAATGCGCAAATAATAGCAAGATCAGTTGAAGGATCTTCAATGCGCAAACCGCCAGCAATATTTATGAACACATCTTTTACGCCAAAATGAAATCCTCCGCGCTTTTCCAACACGGCTAAAAGCAATTGTAATCTCCTGCTATCAATTCCGCTTGTTGTACGTTGCGGAGTTCCGTAAATACTTTGTGTAACCAGCGCCTGCGTTTCAATCAATAAAGGCCTTAATCCCTCCATGCCTGCTGCAATTGCGCTTCCGCTAAGTACTTCTTCTTTTTGATTGATAAAAATTTCTGAAGGATTATTTACCATGCGCATGCCGTTATTCATCATTTCATAAATACCCAATTCTGATGTGCTGCCAAAACGGTTTTTTAACGTGCGTAAAATTCTGTATGCATAATGCTGGTCACCTTCAAACTGTAAAACAGTATCAACCATGTGTTCAAGAATCTTTGGTCCCGCAATGCTTCCATCCTTTGTAATATGGCCGATGATAAAAACCGGCGTGTACGTTTCTTTTGCAAAACGTTGAAGCGATGCTGCACATTCTCTTACCTGCGATATACTTCCGGGAGTTGCATCAATATTATCTGATTGCAATGTTTGAATGGAATCAATCACCACAAGTGAAGGCTGCAGTTTTTTTATCTCAGTAAAAATTACAGATAAAGAAGTTTCAGTTAAGATATAAAAATTCTCGTTGCGGATGTTGAGCCTGTTTGCACGCATTTTAATTTGCTGCTCGCTTTCTTCGCCGCTTATATATAATGTAATGGTGTTGGTAAGATGCAATGCATCCTGTAACAACAATGTGCTTTTACCAATGCCTGGTTCACCTGCCAACAAAACAATACTTCCTGCAACAATACCTCCGCCTAATGTGCGGTTTAATTCAGCATCGTTTGTAATAAGCCTTTCTTCTTTTATATTTTCAACAGCATCAAGCAATTTTGCTTTTGATGTTTGCCGTTCACCGGAAATATCTTTCCAAAAGTTTTTTTCTTTTTGGTTTCTTTCAACAACTTCTTCAATAAAAGTATTCCATTGATTGCATGACGGACATTTACCTAACCACTTAGCACTTTCATATCCGCAGTTAGAACAAAAAAATGCTGTTTTAACTTTACTCATCTTATAAAGATAATTTCATGATTTTAATTTAAACATGATTTATTATCGACCAATAAAACAAAAAGGCCGGTAATAATACCGACCTTTTTTTACTTACTAACCCATTAAATTCAGCCACTAAATTACAATAATGGGCTACATAACAAAATAAATTTTTTGCCTTGTTGAAAACTTTTGCAGCAAGTTTTATTTTTTAAAGCGGGCATTTTGTCTTGTATTTAAAACAAATACCAATTTTTTAAGCCAAATTGGCGCAAAACGTGGCTTTTAAAGGCAAGCATACTTTGATTTTGAACTGGTTATAAATTTGTTTTGTTTAAATAAAATTCACTGAACTCAATATTTTTGATCTCTATTATTTTTCTGCTAATAAGCTTTTTAGTTCATCTACTTTAAAAAACAAATTTACCAAATATGCTCAGATACTCTTGGTGAAAAACTTGAACGGAAAAGAAGTTGCTAAAAAAATGCTTAGAGATAATTGCATTTATGATGTACAGGTATTTTCAGTAAATGGTTATTTATCAGATCATTATAATCCTTTTAATAAAACAGTAAACCTTAGCGCTGAAGTGTATAATGGAAAAAGCATTGCATCTGCAGCTGTTGCAGCACATGAATGCGGCCATGCGGTTCAGCATGCAACAGCATACACGTGGTTAATGCTAAGAAGCAGGTTAGTTCCGTTTGTACAGTTTAGCAGCAACATTGTACAATGGCGTTGCCTGAGGAATTTTAATGATAAACATCTTTCCTGTTTACTGCTTGCGGTATTGTTTTGTTTGCACTTACAACAATATTTTCTTTGATGACCCTGCCCGTTGAGTTTGATGCAAGCAATCGTGCACTTGCATGGCTTGAAAAAACTAACGTAACATTACTGCAGTATATTCTCATTTATTGAAACGGAAGAAACAGGCGTTAATGCGTTTATATCATTTCACATTAGGAATAGCACAGAATAATTTCCTAATTATTCAGATTTTAAAACTATAAACATCCGTTAAACCGGATTCATATATTAAATTTACTTTAATCATTCCTATCTTTAATAATTATTTCAATAAACATTTAAGGCATTTTAATTGATGCTTACTTTTAATTAAAACAAAAATCTCATGGAAGGAAAAAAATATAAAATTCTATTATGTGAAGATGATACAAACCTTGGTATGGTTTTAAAAAATTACCTCGAATTAAATGATTATGATGTTACGCTGGAAAGAGATGGCAGGCTCGGCTTAGCTGCTTTTCAACGTGAAAAATATGACATTTGCCTGCTTGATGTAATGATGCCCAACATGGACGGCTTTACATTGGCTGAAGAAATCCGCGATATAGATCCTGATGTTCCGCTCTTCTTTTTAAGCGCAAAAACCATGAAGGAAGATATCATACAGGGTTATAAACTTGGTGCCGACGATTATATTACCAAACCTTTTGACAGTGAAGTGTTGCTGCTTAAAATAAAAGCTATTCTAAAACGCAATGAAGAACTGAATAGAGAAAGTGAAAATCTTGAATTTGATTTAGGACGCTATCATTTCAATCCTAAATTGCGTGAACTTGCGCATGACGGGAAAACGCAAACGCTTTCACCAAAAGAAAATGAATTATTAAAAATGCTTGCTGAACATAAAAATGATTTATTGCCGCGTGAAAGGGCTTTGAAAAAAATATGGGGCAGCGATACTTATTTCAATGGCCGCAGTATGGATGTGTACATTGCAAAGCTGCGCAAGTATTTAAAAGATGATGAGAACATTGAGATCGTGAACATTCATGGCAATGGTTTCAGACTGGTTTCTCCATAAATTCATTTACCAGACTATTATATAAGCTTCTGTAATAACAGGAGCTTTTTATTTTTCAAAAACTTCAGGAATTACTTTTCCCACACAACCGCTTGGCATTTGAATATGTAACATGGCAGCAACAGTTGCAGCTATATCCGTCATGTAAACTTCCCGGTTTGTACTACCCGCTTTAATATTCCAGCCATACCATAACAAAGGAATATGTGCATCATAAGGATTCCATACTCCGTGCGAAGTACCCATGCCATCGCCGGCAACATAACCTGGTTGTAAAACCAATTGAATATCTCCGCTTCGCCCCGGAAAATAAGTGTTGCTAAACATTTGTTTTTGTAACATTGGTAATGTTGTATTGCTGATATTTTTAATTGAAAAAGCTCTTGCTATTCCGGGCCTTTGCTCTGCAACTTCAACTATTGATGCTATAATTGAATCTTTATTTAAATGAAGTGAATCGATTTTTTCGTGGTTCAATATAATTTGATCTTCGTTCAAACCTCTTATTATATCTGCCGAACCATATTTTACCAGCATAAATTGTTTGATCGAGTTCATAAACAGTACATCATTAAATGCGCCGCCTGGAAGATTGTGCAGTTTTGCATAGCCAGGGCTCGTAGCTACGCCATGATCTGCCGTAAGAAAAATTAAATAATTACCGCTGCCAAGCTGCTTATCTAAAAAAGATAAAAAATCGCCTAACACTTTATCCAGCTTTATGTAGTCATCTAACTGCTCCCATGATTCTGAACCAAAAGTGTGACCAATATAATCAGGTGAAGAAAAGCTTACAGTTAAAAAATCTGTTGAACTATTCCCGCCAAGATTTTCATTTACTATAGCCGCTTCTGCAAGCGCTTCCAGCAAATTATTTCCATAAGGTGTTATCGCAATTTTGCCATAATCTTTTTTTGCAAACCCGCTTAGTGTATAAGGAAAATGCTTTTGATCTGAACCGAAAGGCTGCCTTTCGTAAGACTGTTCATCAGCACCGCAATATTGCAGGTATATGTTTTGCGGCAAGCTTAAATTCCAATTAAGACTATATAAAGAATCAGTAAGCCTGCGTGTATTAAAATTATTAATCCAGCGTGGCAGATCATGCATGTAATAAGAACTGGAAACAAAATTTCCATTTCCCGGATCATACCAATAAGCGGCATTTGCCAAATGGCCGGCGGGAAAAATTGCAGCCCGGTCTTTAATGGAAATCCCTATAATTTTTGAAGAAAAATTTGTTGCAAGTTTTAGTTCATCGCTTATGGTTGTAACTTCTAAATTACGCGGGCTCATTTTGCCCGATGCATCATCGCCGCCAACAGTTTTTGCAGTATCATCATCTGTACAATACACAAACTTGTGTTGCAATTTATCATACCAGTTATTTCCAACAACACCATCAATGGCGGGAATAGAACCTGTATAAATACTTGAATGACCTGCTGCAGTTACAGTTGGCGTATAAGGAATAAATGTATTATCACAACTAAACCCTTGTTTCAGCATTCTTTTGAAACCGCCCGTATTGCTATATAAAGAATAAAATTTATAGAGATAATCCCAGCGCATCTGGTCAACCACAATACCAATAACAAGCTTTGGACGTTTTACAGAATCTGTATCTTTTTGTGCAAAACTTC
>JABDGW010000037.1 GCA_013285855.1 Bacteroidota bacterium | reverse complement strand
ATCATCTAACAATAAATACCCTGATTCATCTTTCATCTTTATAAGCACATGTGGCCTTGCTGCAACAATATCATTGTTTAAAATATGAAGTGCCGCAAAACATTCGCATAGAAATTCTCACCATAACAGGAAAAATTGTAAGAGAAATTAAGAAAGAAGAATTAGGGCCGCTGCATATTGGCAGAAATATCACAGATTATAAATGGGATGGAAAAGATGATTATGGGCAAAAGCTTGCCAATGGTGTTTATTTGTATCGTGTGCTTACCAATTTGAATGGAAAATCTTTGGATAAATTTCCAACTTACGGGCCGGATGGTTATGAAGTGAACACAGATAAATATTTCAACAAAGGTTATGGAAAGATGTATTTGATGCGGTAATCTTGCATCATGAATAAAGCCGGCTTCGGCACACGTGTGCTTAATTTTATTGTTGACACTTTACTCATCTTTGGCATAACTTATGGCTTTAACAGCTGGTGGGATTTCCAGGTAATGAACTGGCATTATACATACATTCCATTCTATGTTTTTTTCTGGGCAATCATGTTTGTGTATTATACTTTTTTTGAAGCGATTTTTAAACGCTCTCCTGCAAAATGGTTGTCAATAACCAGGGTCGTTAATAAAAATGGCGCACGACCTGCGTTTTGGCAAATACTTGTACGCAGCTTAATAAGGCTTACCATAATTGATTGTTTTTTTATTCCTTTTCTTGATAAGCCTTTGCATGATTATATGAGCAAGACAGAAGTGGTAGAAGCGTAGTCAGCTTTTTAAATCACAACCATTAAGCAATGAGAGAATTTTTTTCAGATAAAAACTTTATTAAGTCAAAGCTCTTACTGCTTGCAAAAATTATATTAGCAATCACTTCGCTTATTTTCTTTTTACCATTAATTCTATTGCCATTTTTTAATCATCCTTTTGCAGATGATTATTTCAATGGTTACCAGCTTAACATACATGGATTTGTAAACTATCAATCCTTTATGTATTTAAACTGGACAGGCAGGTTTGCCACAACTTTTGTGTGGTCGTTGTTTGAACATAAAAATTTTTTATACACACATTATTATTCATACAGTTTATTGTTATTGCTTCTGAATTTCATTTCAATTTTTTTTATTGTTAGTGCAATAAATAAATATGCTGTAAAAAAATTAGAGTTAACAAAGACACTCTTATTTTCCCTGGTTTTTCTTGCCGTTGAAATTTGCTGTTTGCCTGAATGTGCTACTTTTTTGTTTTGGTTTAGTAGCGCTATAACCTATTGTTTACCGGTAATATTAGCTCAAACTGAAATAGCATTACTTATTGTTTTCTTTAATTCAAAGAATAAATTGTTGAAGAATATTTGCGTTGTTGTATTACCATTACTCGTGTTTTTAACTATTGGATTTAATGAAGTTTTTATATTAATACAATTATTGTTGTTTGGGATTTTATTCTACTTTAAGCTATATATAAAATGCTCAGGGATTTTTATTTTACTCATGCTGCTTGCGTTTGTAATAAGCAGCGCACTATTAGTATTTGCCCCTGGCAACGGGGTAAGATCAAGCCTTATACATTCAAAACCTGTTTTTACCGGCCTGGCTGCAATTGTTTATCATAGCCTTGAAACATTATGGAATATTTTTAAAAATATTTTATTCTGGTTTATTGCAGCTTTGGTTTTTATTTACGCAGGCAAAATAAAATTCAGAAATAATTACATACACAAACTATCCCGGAAAACGTGGTTCATATTGCCTGGGATTTTTATTTTTTTAGTGGTTTCTGTTGCAATGCCGGTTGCTGCTTTAAAAGGCGGTATTATTCCTGAGCGGTATTTGAATACAGTAGCTTGTTTTATGCTATTATTGTTATTATCGTATCTTTTCATTTCAGGCATAAATAACAATTCAATAATCTTATTCAAACAATCTTCAACAAAAAAAATATTGATATACTTTTCTCTTATCACCGGCTTGCTTTGCAATACATATATTGCAGATGCTTATAAAAGCCTGTTGATAGCGCCAACGTATAATATTATTCTTACTGAAAGAGAAGCTGCATTAAAACAAGCAGCGCAGGAAAATAAAATTGCTGTAGTTAAAGATTATAATACTGCTTTATCAGAATTTCTTAAAACAAAAAACAGCTCAGGCTCTGCAGCATTTCAGCAACTTGTACAGCAAAAACCACCTTTGCTTTTTTTTGAAGATGATCTTGCAACAGATTATTCTATTAACGTTTTAATAAAATATTATGGCCTGGATAATATTGTTGTTGAAAGAAAATAATCTATCACTGGCTGAAAGCAGCCTAAACTCATTTCAAAATCTTTATAAACTCCGGTGCAAGCAATGCCGCCCATTCTGCATATTCTTTTCCTGAAGGATGCAAACCATCATAAGCAATTAATGATGCGTCATTTTTCATTTCACGTGTAAGCGGCGTAATATCTGTATAAGAAATGCCAAAGGATAATGTTATAGTCTTATTGATCGCATTGAATTCGTCAATCTCCTTACTTATTTGTGCAGTATCGCTGTTTTGTGCAAAAGGCGTAACACTGTAATCAGGAATAGACAATACAAACACATGATCTTTTTTATTACCTGCCAACGCAATTGCATTTAGCAAGCATTGATTAAAATGAACTCTGTAACCGGCCGTATCAAAATGCTGGTATTGATCGTTCACGCCAATTAATAATGTTACAATATCAAAAGGGCCTTTTGGTTGTTGAGCTGCAATTGCATCAAGCAAATTCAAAGTTGTCCAACCGGTTGTAGCAATGTATTGAGGCGCTTTAATAAATATGCTGTCATTCTTTAATAACGAAATTATTTGGGCAGGAAAACGTTCATTTTCATTAACAGATTGCCCAATGGTATAAGAGTCGCCTAATGCTAGCCAGGTAAAATTGCCGGCGTTTGCAGATGTATCAATATTACCCGTTGTATCAATATTTGTTGTTGTATCTGTCATCGTTGTATCAGTGTTTGTTGAATCGTCTTGGTTATTGATTGTTGTATCTGAATTATTCGGAATAATATTGATTGATGGTTTGGTGCAGCTTATTGTCAAACAAAATAAGAATGATTGCAACCCTAAAAACATAAAAATATTTTTTGAACGCATGATACATCTACGAATAAAAAAGAAAGATTGTTTTATAATGCTTTCTAAAAATAATCAAAAAGCTATTTTTGCGCAAACTAAAAATCAATAACGATGCCCGAAAAAATTAAAGTAGCAAATCCGGTAGTTGAACTGGATGGCGATGAAATGACACGTATCATCTGGAAATTTATTAAAGATAAACTGATACTTCCTTATATAGATGTTGATCTGAAATATTATGATCTTGGCATTGAATACCGCGATGAAACCAACGACCAGGTTACTATTGATGCAGCCAATGCAATAAGGCAATATGGTGTTGGCATTAAATGCGCAACCATAACACCTGACGAAGCCCGCGTGAAAGAATTTAATTTGAAACAAATGTGGAAGAGCCCGAACGGAACTATCAGGAATATTTTAGATGGAACTGTTTTTCGTGAACCAATTGTTTGCGAAAATGTACCGCGCCTTGTTCCAAACTGGACTGCCCCGATTTGTATCGGCCGCCATGCTTTTGGTGACCAGTATCGTGCAACAGATTTTTTGACCAAAGGCAAAGGAAAACTTACAATAAAGTTTGAAGGCGAAGATGGCAATGTGATTGAGCATGAAGTATATAATTTTAAAGGCGATGGTGTTGCATTGGCCATGTATAATACAGATGAAAGCATCCGCGGCTTTGCCCGTGCCTGTTTCAACCAGGCAATCATGAAGGAATGGCCTTTATATCTTTCCACAAAAAATACTATTCTTAAAAAATATGATGGGAGATTTAAAGACATTTTTGAGGAAGTGTATGAAAATGAGTTTAAAGAAAAAATGGAAGAACTGGATGTTGTATATGAACATCGTTTAATTGATGATATGGTTGCAAGCGCTTTAAAATGGCATGGTAATTTTGTTTGGGCATGTAAAAATTATGATGGCGATGTACAAAGCGATACGGTGGCGCAAGGCTTTGGCAGCCTGGGTTTGATGACTTCAACATTAGTTACGCCTGATGGAAAAACAATGGAAGCAGAAGCAGCACACGGAACAGTTACAAGACATTACCGCGAACATCAGAAAGGCAAGCCAACATCAACCAATCCGATCGCATCCATCTTTGCATGGACGCGTGGTTTGGAGTTTCGCGGCAAGCTGGATAATAACCAGCCGTTGATTGATTTTTGTCATGCATTGGAAGAAGTTTGTATAGCAACTGTTGAAAGCGGAAAGATGACAAAAGATCTTGCCATAACCATAAAAGCAAAAGTGGAGCATGGAAAAGATTATTTATATACAGAAGAATTTTTAGATGAACTGGATAAAGCGCTTCAGCAGAAATTAGAAAAATAATTTTGGTTGAAATAGGCACTTATGCAAAAGCATATAGCAATAATAAGTGTGCTCTGCGAAGCCTCTGACTTCGCAGTTCTTATGCGCAAAGTCTTCTGGCTTTTTTAAGAACTTTGCTTCTATTTTTCTCCTTTAGTTTTGCATGCATGAGCAACTACGATGTTTTTATTATTGGCGGCGGGCCAATTGGTTTGGCTTGCGGTATTGCAGCACAAAAAGCGAACTTAAATTATATCATTGTTGAAAAAGGTTGTTTGGTAAACAGCCTGTATAATTATCCTGTGAATATGACCTTTTTTTCAACTTCGGAAAGGCTTGAAATTGGCGGCGTTCCTTTTATGAGTTTGAATCCAAAACCTAAACGGGCCGAAGCTTTGGAATATTACAGGCGGGTTGCAAAAGATCATAATTTAAATATTCATCTTTTTGAAACCATTGAAAATGTTGAACGCATAAATAGCAATGAATTTGAAATTAAAACTTCAAAAAGAAATTATTCTGCGCGAAATATAATTGTTGCAACAGGTTTTTACGACCTGCCGCAAATGCTGCATGTGCCCGGCGAGAACTTATCTAAAGTAAAACACTATTATAACGATCCGCATTATTATGCATTTCAGAAAGTACTGGTTGTTGGCGCAAGCAATTCTTCAGTTGATGCAGCTTTGGAAACATGGCGCAAAGGTGCAGACGTTACAATGGTTGTAAGAAAAGATGCGATTGGTAAAAGCGTAAAATATTGGGTGAAACCGGATATTGAAAACCGTATTAAAGAAGGAAGTATTAAGGCTTATTTCAATTCAAATATTACAGCAATTCATGAACGTATTGTTGATATTAAAACACCGGATGGAATAATAACAATTGAAAATGATTTTGTTTTGGCGCTTACGGGTTATCATCCCGATTTTAATTTACTAAAACATCTGCAGGTTACATTATCTAATGATGAAAAACAATGCCCGTTGTATAATGGTGAAACTATGGAAACTAATCAAAAAGGAATTTATTTAGCCGGTGTTGTTTGCGGCGGTTATGATACGCATAAATTGTTCATAGAAAATTCAAGAGAACATGCTGATAAAATCATTAACGCGATTGTAAGTTAAGCGAATTCACTTAACTCAAGCCAGCGCATTTCTTTTTGTTCAAGCATTGAATTGATTAATAATAATCTTTCGCTTACAGAGGTTATTTCTTCATAACTAATATTATTGCTTAATTTTTCTGTAAGATTTTTTTTCTCTTCTTCCAGTTCAGGAATTTCTTTTTCAAGCTGCTCAAATTCGCGCTTCTCTTTATAGCTGAATTTTCGGTTAACAATTGGCGATTGATTACTAATATTATCAGGTTTAATTTCTTCAGTTAACTGTTGACGGTTTATGGTTGACTGTTGCCCTTCTTCAATTCTATATTGCGTATAATTTCCAGGGAAATCTTTTATTATACCCTCACCTTCAAAAACAAATAAATGATCAACGAGTTTATCCATAAAATAACGATCATGCGAAACTATTAAAACGCATCCCGGAAAATCAGTTAAGAAATTTTCAAGCACACTTAACGTTGGCAGATCAAGATCATTTGTCGGTTCATCAAGAATTAAAAAATTGGGATTGCGAAATAAAATAGTAAGTAATTGCAACCGCTTTTTTTCACCGCCGCTTAATGATGATAAATAGGTGTATTGCTTTTCTGGTGTAAATAAAAACAACTCTAAAAACTGTGCAGCACTTAAACTTCCTCCTTTTGCTAATGGAAAATTTTCGGCAAAAGCTTTTACATATTCAATCACACGCATATCTTCTTTAAACACTAAACCTTGCTGAGAAAAATTTCCAAACACAACCGTATCACCAACATTTATTTTACCGCTGTCTGGCTGTTCAATACCCTGCAAAATATTTATAAAGGTTGATTTGCCAACACCATTTTTTCCTATTACACCTATACGTTCGCCTTTATTAAAACTATAATCAAACCCTTTTAAAATAATTGTATCGCCGTAAGCTTTATATACCTTTTTCATCTCAGCGATCTTACCACCGAGCCTGCTCATTTTTATTTGCAATTGCATTTGCGCATCAACAATTTTTTGTTTTGCCTTTTGTTCTGTTTCAGCAAAAGCATCAATACGGCTTTTAGATTTTGTAGTACGCGCTTTGGGCTGCTTGCGCATCCATTCCAGTTCTCTTCTGTATATGTTTTTTGCTTTATCAATATTAGCCAGTTCGTTTTCTATACGTGCAGCTTTCTTTTCCAAATAATTTGCATAATCACCTTTATATGTATAGAGTTTTTCATTGTCAATTTCCCATATTTCATTACAAACATTATCTAAAAAATATCTGTCATGTGTTACAAGCAATAATGTTACATGTTGCGCACTTAAATAATGTTCAAGCCATTCCACCATTGATATATCCAAATGATTTGTTGGCTCATCCATTATCAGCAAAGTATGTTGATGCTCAAACCCAATATCAATAAGTGTTTGCGCAAGTGCAATGCGCTTTCTTTGGCCGCCGCTTAATTCATTTATTTTAGACTGTAGATGATGAATATTCAACTTGCCTAAAATTTGTTTTACGTTACTCTCAAATTCCCAGGCATTCAGTTCATCCATTTTTATTAATGACGATGAAAGCCCTTTCTCATCATTTAATTCAATTGCATTTTCGTATTCTTTTATTGCTGCAATTACGGGATGATTGATATGAAAAATATTTTCTAAAACTGTTTTATGCTCTTCAAATTTTGGGTCCTGTTCAAACAATGCAACTGTAACATTTTTATGAACCCATACTTCTCCTTCATCAACGGTTTCTTTACCAGCAAGAATTTTAAGCAATGTGCTTTTGCCAAAACCATTGCGTGCGATCAAAGCAATTTTATCACCTTCAGAAATATGAAATGAAATATTTTTAAATAGAGGTTCAGCACCAAAACTTTTTGTTAACTCCTCCGCAGATACATAATGCATGCTGCAAAAATACTTTGCAGTTTTGGGTTTACCGGTGTATTAACATTAATACATTATAGTTTAGGTAAAAGCATTTACAGGGCATTATTTTTTATGCAAAAGAAAACCGGCCTGCAAGCCGTAATTAATAAAATGGAAGCTGGAATTGCCTGGGTTTTTTATAAGATTAGAAAGGCTGTAAGTAAATTGCGGACCTATAAAAAATGAATTATTTTTCCCGGTATTCATTTCAAAGCTTAGCCCTGCCGCAACCTGAAATTGTGTTTTGCGCAACAGTTCCTCTTTTGAAAAATAAATATTATTTATTTGATTATAAATAAGCGAAGATGAAGATATGAGCTGCCTTACAGAAAACCCTGCATTATAAGAAAGTGAAGTTTTTTTTGAATGAAAGAAATTCTGCTGAAAAAGTACAGGCAATTCAATAAAATTATACTTGCTCGTATTGGTTTTTACAAACCCTGGTTGTGCATATCCTCTCACAAAGTAAGTGTATGCAGGGCTTGGAATAACTATAACGGAATCTACTGTTTTGCCAATATCAGCTTTTACAGAAAGATGAATAAAATTTAAGCCTGAAGAAAGATATCCATTCTTAAAAATTTTCTTTTTAACTACAGTGCCAAATGCATAAGCGGCGGATGGAGAAAAAGCATGTGTGGTTTTAAAAGCTGTATCATAATTACCACTGGTTAATGGATCATTTGAGTATTGCGCAGAAGGAATATTTAAATTAGTAAGGTTTTCGATCAAATTGCTTTTTGCATACAATCCTGTAACTCCCCATTGCCAGTTTGATGTTTTATTAATTGTAACAGGTGTTTTGGTGGTTGATTTTTTTAAACTGTTTCCAGGTTGGTTTGCTAAGCCGGAGATTGAATCTTTTTTTAGTGCCAAATTGTTATCCTGCACTTCATCTTTCAATAAAGTATTTTCTGCATCAGCAGGAGTTACCGGCTGCTTTATTGTAATAGAATTTTTAAAAAGAGTTTCATTATTAGAAACGATTGCGTTATTATTTTCGTTAATGATTTGCCCATTCAAATGTTGCTTGTTGTTACCCGCATTATCATTTTCTAATTCAGATGAATTGTCTTTAAGCGCAGTTGAATTTTTTACAGTTATTAATTTATTATTCAATTCATTTTTAAATATTTTTTGTTGTGTACCAGGCAATGTGTTACTGACTGAAGCTTTTTCTTCTTTTTTAATACCCGGCTTTTGTGTAGATAATTTAGCTGAATCTTTTAATAAATAATTACCGGCTTTATCAGCGTTTTTACCTGTATAGCTTATTGCAGCAGTTGAATTTTGTTTATATTTTTCAGAAACATGGTAAGTAAAATAGCCTGCGGTTATTAAGCCCGCGGCCAATAAAAAAAAGAAAGGTATTTTTCTCCTGCGCTTTTCATGTAACCTGCGGCTCACGTTTTCCCAAACAGAAGTTGATGGAGGAAGATGAAAATCATCCATCATCTTTTTGAGTTTTTTTTCAAATTCATTTTCCGGCATACCGTCGTTGTTTTATATTCTCATTTCTTTTTTCAATCCAGCCAACCATAATAGATCTTGCTCTTGCATACTGCGATCTCGAAGTGCCTTCATGAATGCCAAGCATTTCCCCGATCTCTACATGCGTGTACCCTTCTACTGCATGCAGGTTAAAAATTGTTTGGCAGCCAGTTGGCAACTGCCTTATAAGATCAGCCAATTCTTTTGCCTGCAAAGTGATTACAGGGTTTTCTGAAGACACAGGATGAAGATTAATTTCTTCGTAGGAAAGCTCACTGCTGTAATGTTTATTTTGTTTAAGATAAGTAAGTGCAGTATTTACCATTATGCGGCGCATCCATGCCTGTAGCTCGCCTTCGTGCCGGTAGCGATGCAGGTTATTAAATACTTTTATAAAACCTTCCTGCAATACATCTTCCGCATCTGTTACAGATTTTGTGTACCGGTAACAAACACCAAACATAGAAGCTGCAAAATGATTATATAAATATTTTTGCGCTTCTGCGTTTCCTTTCAGGCAATTTCTTACAAGATTTTTATAATCCATCCGGATATATAGGCTGACAACAGATAATGATAAAGCGTTGCAACAAGCAAAAAAATTTTAATGATAATTTTCAAAAAGTAGCAGACATTCCTTTCTGGAATTGAGTGCTTATTTATCGTATTTAGGCTGATATAATTGTATCCAGAAATTTCCCGGTGCTAAAAAATGCGTTACCAAACCATAACTATGATCCTGTATGTCTTCTTTGAACTCCACTCCCTTTACTTTTAGTTCATTAACGGTTTGTATAATATCATCACAATAAAAAGAAACATCTGCTGTGCCTGAAGAAGCACCTTTTGCTTCATCAGACGGATGGCAACCCAAATCAGCTTCAGGCAAATCAAATATCAGCCAGCCGCCGCCAATATCCGTTGCTTTTAAATTTAATTTATCCCTGAAAAAATTTCGCAGGCCTGCAGCATCTGAGCTGTAAAACATAGTATGAACTCCTTTAATCATAACAATTTTATTTTAAAGCTACTATATGTTTTTAAAACAGAAACGGCGCCACCATTCCTGATAACGCCGCCTTCTTTGGGGATCTTTATTTTATTGCTTTACAACTTTGTCTTTTTGAATAATTTGTCCATTTTCATCTGCAACAGAAATATAATAAATGCCGTGAGCCAGGTTGGGCAACAACAATTTTACATCGCTGCCATCTGCATTAATTATGTTGCTTAAAATATTTTTTCCTTTGTTATCAGTGATCCTAATTAAATATTTTCCTTCATCAGCGTTCATCGTTACATAATCTTTAAAAGGATTCGGATAAAAATTAATATTGATGAGTTTATTATTTACCAATAATACTGTGTTTGAAACCGATTGCTTCCCATCATTATCAATAATATTTAACCGGTAAAAATTATTTCCCTTCAAAGGAGCTGCATCAGTATAAATATGTGCTCCATTTATTGCTGGCCATTTTGCACTTATATTACTTAAGACTGTAAAATGAATACCGTCGCTGCTTCTTTCAAGAAGTATAGATTTTATGTTTTCACTTTGTGCAATTTCTATATGCAAAATGTTTTGCCTGTTTTGCTGCTCGCCGGAAAATTTGGAAATTATAACCGGCAACACGGATTGATTTTCTGCAGTAAATGCAGCATCCCATGCCACAGACGGTAATGAAATTGTAAGCGTTCCGGTTGTTACAGTTGAGTTTATAGTGTTTGTTATCAATCCTGTTGAGCAACTGTACAGGTTAATAGTATAATTGCCATTTGCTAAACCCGGAATTACAACACTGCTTCCCGTTACAGGCGAAGGCGTTGAGCCGTTATCATGCAAATATTGCCAGTTGTATTTTTTATTTAACAGCCACCCGGCAGCATGATTATTATCAGCAGATCTCAACACAAAATTTTCCAATGCCGGTGCAATATTGGTGAATGTATAATTTGAAATCTGCGCCCAGTCAATACCAAGATTATCAACTTTAATAACATGTGCGCCTGCTGTAATGTTTACTGAATAAGTTGTATTAATTGCTGCGCTTTGATCTAATACCAGCACGCCATCCACATAAATATCTATTTTAGTTGATGATCCGGAAATACTGCCTGCAGTTATTACTTTAAACTGCCCGTTAACTGAATAATTAACATGGAAAGTTGGCGGATTTCTGTACTGTGTATTGTATGTGCTGCCGAATAAATACTGGCTAAGATTGCTGGCATCAGGTGTTATATTTCCGGTGGCATCAATTGTAAAATCCGAAGCTGTTGCTTTTACAAAACCTTCAGCAGGGGAAACAATAAGATCAGATGCGCCGCCACCGCTGATTGTTGCTGTAACATTTTTATAGTTATCATCTTTCAGCTTAATATTTGAAAGAAAAGATGATAAAGGTTTATAATGATAATACAGATTCTGCGGATCAATATAATTATCCCACCACCAACTCATTGCACTGCCCATTGCACCGCCCAAAGAACTTCCCCAAATTGAATTGTGAATATAAACTCCATCAGGATCAAGCGTTGCCAGCGTTGAATCGCCACTTAAACCAAACTCGCCATTTAATGTTGGCTTATTATAGGATGATAAATATTTCTGCGCTCCGTTTGCTAAAATTGTTTCAAGGTTTGGTGCACTTACATAATAATGTGTTTGTGTGAAATCAATGTTTGGCAATTTCCATGTATCAGGATCATTGGTATCATAAGCATAGCTTGTTGTTACAAGATGTTTGTATACATCTTTTGATTTTATGTAGGTTGACATTTCGTTATGCCAGCTTGTAACATCTGATTGCCTGTTATCAAAATCATCTGTCAAGTCAACTTCATTAAACAATTCCCAGCTTTGAATATTTTTGGAATATCCATAGCGCGCAACTATATAACGCTGCCTGTTTTTATAATAAGATTTTGCAGTTGCGTTTGTAAAAAAATCCCATGTGTTTGTGCAAGGGCCGCCATTTGCAGCATTATATGGATTATCGCTCCACTCAGGATTTACGCTGGTTGAAAGCTGCCCATGATGATTTAAGCAAAGCATCATGTACACATTTGAACTGCTGCATTTATCCAGCAACCAGTCTAAATAATAAGCGCTGGTTTGTTTATATTTTTCAAGACCTGAATAACCGTTGTAACCATTTTTCCATTCCAACGCAAAAGCCCAGTCACTCATCCAAACACGAATAAAATTGCCGCCATTGGATGATAATTTTCCAAGCCAGTTTGTATAGTCAGTTACAACATTATTATCCTGCCAGCCCATGTCTTCTCCAACAGGTATATATTGCGTACCGTCATCAAAATTTAAATAGTTAGAATTATTTTTTTTGATGAAGCCATGTAGTGATGAAGAAGTGCATTGAAATGTTGAGGCAGATCGTGTAGTAGTGCCTGAAGAATTTTTTGCTGATAAAACATAACTCCAGTTTCCTGTTTCGTTGGGTGCATAACGCACTTTAAAATTATGCGTGCCTAAATCAGTTAATGCGCCTGTTGATGTGTTGAGTGAATAGTTTTCCATATAAAAACCATCCACGGTATCTTTTCTTCCAGAAGGTGCAGTAAAGATGGATTGCGTTGATATCTCATCATAATTATATGGATTTGTATAAGCAGAAGTAAGATCAATCGTTAATTCAAATTTATCATATTTAACAATGCTTGCTGCGTTTGCGGCAACAGAATTAAATACGGGTGCCTGGGCTTGCACATTTACTGCACAAACAATGCTTGCAACCAAAAGCAAAAGTTTATTTTTTTTCATGGTTGAATTTTTTATTGTTTTATTAATCGCAGCATAATTACATCATGAGGCTGCACGGCCGCATTAAATGGTTTTGCTGTTGTTGATGAAGTTTTCTTCGTCCATACATCAGCAATTTTATACGTTGTAGTTGCAGCATTTAACTGCAGCGAAGAAAGTGTGTCATTCACATTTTCATTCTTCCAGTTAAAATTTATTTGTTGAGGTTGAGATGAGCGGTTAACAAAACACACAGCCCAGTCGCCACCATTCAGAGGCTTAAACCATGTTGCCAAACTATCTTTAGTTGAATACCTGAAACCCTGCACACCAAGCGGATCCTGGTCAATGGCAATTACATCTTTATTAGTTAAGATTGATCTTGTTTCAGCGCTCATTTTTCTTATATCATTGCCTGCAATTAAAGGCGCAGCCATCATACACCACAAAGAAAAATGTGTTCTGTTTTCGCCGTCGCTTAATCCATTTCCAACCTCAAGCATATCCGGATCATCCCAATGTCCCGGGCCAGCATACTTGCGCAAGGGTTCATTCATATCAACAATATGCATTAGGCAATTTGCTTTCCATGTTCCCATATCTTTTTGTCCTTCATAACAGGCATAAATATCTCCGGTTGTGCGCCACAATTCACCAACATTTGCGGCCCATGTCCAGGCATGATTACTTCCCCATTCGCACAAACTAAATACTATTGGTCTGCCTGCTGTTTTTAATGCTTTGCTCATAGTTGTATATGCTTCCACCGCATTAAGACTATCGCTATAGCACCAGTCAAATTTTAAATAGTCTATATCCTGCGATGCGTAAAAGCGTGCATCCTGGTATTCATAACCGCGGGTGCCGGGGTAACCTGCACATGTTTTTGTTCCGGCACAATTGTATAACCCAAACTTTAAACCTTTTGAATGTATATAATCGGCAAGCGCTTTAACTCCATGCGGAAATTTTTTTGGATCAGGAATTAAATTACCTGTTATGCTGTCACGCTGCATACTCATCCATCCATCATCTAAAACAATGTAAGTGTATCCGGCATCTTTCATTCCAGATGAAACTAAACTGTCGACGATACCTTTTACCAGATCTTCAGAAATATTTGTTTGAAAAGTATTCCAGCTATTCCAACCCATTGGCGGCGTTAATGCAAGACCTGGAAATTTTTGTGCAAATGAGTTTATTGTTATGATAATTAAAATTGAAATAATAAGCTTTTTCATATTGGCAGTTTTGAATTTTGACTTTTTAATTTTGAATTCTTTTTATGATTTCCAAACAAGCCCTTGAGTTGTGATATGGGCATTTCCATATTCCTGCTTTATCCTGGTTTTGCATAATGCTGTGATCTTCGTTTACTCCCCAAAACCACTCTCCTTTTTCATGGTCAATAATGTAATGTTTGATGAATTGCCAGCTATTAAGCGAGCGGTGCAAATAACTTTCATCATTCGTTATTTGCCAGGCATTAAAAAAACCAATCATTGCTTCTGCCTGAGGCCAGGAATGTTTTTCTTTTATTAAGGTTTGATGCGATGGATAATATTCATACCACATGCCACCATCTTTATCTAAACCTTCAGTGGCAGCATCAGCAATTTTTATTGCATGATCTTTATAAATATTTATCCATTCTTCGTGCTGAATTATCTCAGCACATTGCTGCAATAACCATGCAGCTTCAATATCATGGCCATAAGAAATTACGCCGGGCTTTTCCTTCCATGTTTCATTAAAAAATAATTTTAAATGAAATGTTTTATAGTTGATAAAATAGGTATCAAACAATTCAAGCAATTCAATTATTTTATCACGCAGGTTTTTGTTGTTATAAACTTTATACAAATTTGCATAGGCTTCAATAATATGCAGATGTGTATTCATCGTTTTTTTTTCGTTGGCATCTTTTGCACTTAAGCGCAAATCAGATGCTGTTTTCCATTCTCTTGTAAATGCTTCAAAATATCCCCTGTCAACTGCATCCCAGCTATATTCTTCAATTGAAATATATAAGCTCAGCGCAATATCAAGCGCTTCTTTATTGTTTGAAGCCATGTAATATTCACTTAAACCATAGATACAAAATGCAAGTGCATAAACCTGCTTTTTCTCATCCCGCATATTTCCATCTGCATCCACTGTCCAATAAACACCGCCATAATCTTTATCAACAAAATGATCTCTTATATATTCAAATGCACGTTTAGCAATTACAAGGTATTTTTCATCACTACAAAAATTATATGCAGCCGAAAAAGCCCATAAAATTCTTCCATGCATTACAGCACCTTTAGCAGCATTTTCGTCAGCTTTATTATCATTATTTACTTTACCGTAAAAGCCGCCTTTTGTATAATTAATGGTATGTTCCATCCAATAATCAAGTATTGAAAACAATTCTTTGTTTACTTCTTTTTTATATGTATAAAGGCTATTCAGAATTACACTGTCAGCGGGTAACATTTTTTACGGGTTGGGGATTATGATCTTTTAAGTATGATTTATTTTTATCGATAAGTAACATTAATGTTTCTACTGATGCAGCAGAACGCAATCCATCTTCAGGTGTGTTCATTACATAATCCAGCAATTGTTCAATTGAACTAACTGCAACATGCACTCTTGTATCAGATGAAGCATAATAGATAAACACTTTTCCATCATCATCCGCAATCCATCCATTACTAAAAACAACGTTGGATACATCGCCCACTCTTTCTTCTCCTTCCGGTGCAATAAAATAACCTGCGGGCTTATAAATTATTTTTGAAAGGTCATTTAAATCTGTCATAAACAGGTACAGCACATAGCGCAGGCCCGCTGCAGTATTTCGTACGCCATGTGCAAGATGCAACCAGCCGTATTGTGTTTTAAGAGGTGCAGGGCCTTGCCCGTTTTTTAATTCATTTATTGTATGATATACTTTCGGCTCAATAATTATTTCTTCATCTACCATTGCTCCCACTATTTTATCTGACAAGCCAAGACCAATACCGCCGCCTTTACCAGCTTCTATAAAATTATCCTGCGGCCTTGTATAAAAAGCATATTTGCCATTTACAAATTCAGGATGCAATACAACATTTCTTTGTTGGGGTGATTTTGTTTTCAAATCAGGAAGGCGCTCCCAATCAATCATATCTTTTGTACGTACAATGCCGCATTGTGCAATGGCTGCACTTTGATCGCCTGCAGGTGCAGAAAAGTCTCTTCTTTCTGTGCAAAACAAACCATATATCCAACCGTCTTCATGTTGTATAAGACGCATGTCATACACATTTGTATCAGGCTCATCGGTTTCAGGAATTACAACAGGATAATCACGAAATTCAAAATGATCAATTCCATTATCGCTTTCAGCAATTGCAAAAAAAGATTTGCGATCAGCACCTTCAACACGCGCTATCAATAAATATTTATCATTCCATTTAATAGCGCCGGCATTTAAAACGGCATTAATACCAAAGCGTTCCATTAAAAAAGGATTTGCGTCTGCATTAAAATCATAACGCCAGAATAAAGGTGTATGTTCAGCAGTAAGAACAGGAAGGCGATAACGGTTATATACGCCGTTGCTTTCATTTAAAGGCTCATTTTTCAATGCAATTAATTTTGCATGATTTTTTTCCAGTTGTTCTAAACGCTGATAAAAATTTTTTTTCATGTGTTCATATCATTTTTTATTTGTCACATGTAATTACTTACATGTTTTTTATTTTTTATGGCGTTCGTGAACTGTCGTTTCACCATAAAGTTTTGGTGATTATTGCGCAAAAATTGCATGGCTCATTTCATAAAATTTCTTGCTTTTAATCTTCCAATTTATTCCACCAGGTTTTTTTAAGTATGAAGATGATTATTATAAGAATTAAAACGGTTACTAATAAAGGAAGCTTCATCCACAACACAACATACATTGGCAATATAGTAAGGCAGCATTGTGCAATTATTCCTATTACCACGTTAAACATGTCCAGCTTAAATCTTTTATTGGGTATGAACGATGCGTCTTCTGCAATTACCATTTGATGAATTGGTTTCCAAAAACCCCACGGCCTTACTGTTTTATAAAAGCTTATTAATGTTTCTGTTTCAGTGGCAGGTGCTGTAAAAGTTCCGATAAAACATCCCGCCAATGATATTAAAAACAATACAGGGAAATAATATAAAAATTGTATGCCTGAAAAAAAATGAGAGAATATTAAAGCACCGGCAGTGCCTGTAAACATTCCCCAAAAAAACCCATTTGCATTAAAGCGCCACCAATACCATTTTAAAACATTTGCGGCAATGTAACCGCCGTATAAACCTGAAACAATCCATTGCAAAATGCTGTTTACATCTTTTGTAAAAAAGCCAAGCGTAACACCAATTGCAACAACAATCACACCCCACAAATAATTCATCGTCATTATTTTTTTGTTGGATGCATTTGGATTTACATACTTTAAATAAATATCATTTACTATGTAAGCCTGTGCTGCATTTAAGGTTCCTGAAAAAGTTCCCATAAAAGCACCAAACAAACCAGTAAGTACAAGACCTAAAATGCCAACGGGTAAAAAATCGTTGATAGCGCCAGGCAGCACACGTTCAAAATCAACACCGCCACTGCCGTTATCTAAATTTAATTGTTTGAAATAAAGGAGGCCCAAAACAGTTAAGCCGATAACCATTGCATAACGTATCGGTAATAAAATGATTGAAACAAACCCGGTCATTTTTGAAGCTTCTTTTGGTGAGCGTGATGAAAGAATTTTCTGCATATCATAATTTGGTGCCGGACCGGCAAGTGCAGCGAATACGCCTTTGAACAACATCATCATAAAAAAGAAACCAAAAAGATCATAACCGTCATCAGCAATTTTTTGATTGGCTGCAGCTATGTATTTTGTCCAGTCTAAATTTAAATGCCATCCGAAAAAAGGATTGCCCCAACCCGCCGGCACATTTAACCTGGAAGCATCACCATGCAAATGCTGAATAGCAATTACTGCAACAGCAATGCAGCCAATCGTCATGATGATGTATTTGATCAGATCGCCTAAAACAATACTATGCATGCCGCCAAGCACTGAATAAAATACAGCGAAGAGCGTAAAAATTATTCCGTAAAAATGGGCCACATATTCCGGCGCAATATGAAATGGAATATAAGGCTGCACTATACTCCATGGAATAAATATTTCAATGAATTTACCAAGGCCAATAAAAGCATACGCCATAAAACCAAGGCAGCCAATTAAGGCAAAAGCAACTATAACTGTATGCGAACCTTTTACGCCTCTGCCCTTTAAACCAAAACGTGTTGCAAGCCATTCAGCGCCTGTGCTTGCATTTGAACGGCGCAACCATTTTGCCAAAAACATCATATTAAAAACCTGGTTAAAAACAGGCCACAGCCAGGGAATCCAGATGCTTTTCATTCCATAAACAAGGCACAGTGAAACCATCCACATAGTGCCGCTTATATCAAACATATCAGCAGCATCGCTTAAGCCCAATAAATACCACGGTAATGTTTTTCCGCCCAGCAAATAACTTTCTTTATTGGCGCTTGCTTTCTTACGCAAAAACCAACCGATGCAAAGCATTGCAAGCAGGTACAAAGCAATAATGGCAAAGTCAATAAAATGTAGTTTCATTTAGTAAAAATATCTTAGTACAACTTATTTAAGTCGCATTGATTTAATGTAAAGCCCGTAGTAGAAACTACAGGCTTCTGCTTGTTCTAAGTTAAAATAAGAAAATCTTTAATGCTTCTGATATAATTTTTCTTTAGCCGCATCTTTCTGCAGCAATATTTTTTCATCGTTACAAAAAGCAATAAAATCTTTTTCAGAAGCCTGGCCTTTATATGGCATATAAAACTCTGTGCTGCCATCCTTCTTTTTGCCTGCATTGCGCCACGCCAATGCATAAGCAGTTGTATGCGTTTTTAAAACAGGCAACAAAACATTTGTCCACCATGTGCTATCTGGCAAACTCCCATAACCAAATTCTGTAAGCGCAGGAATTTTATTATGTGCAAAAGCAATACTGTCTAACGTTGCAAGCATATTATTTGCGCTTTGCATGAATTGCTCATTACCATTACGCTGGTAAGTATCAAAGCCAAGTACATCAGTAAAATCATCGCCCGGAAATCTTTCCAAATATTCATCTGCTGTATGAAATACATCAGTATTGAAAGCATACAATAAATTATGAACACCTTTTGTATCGCGTAAATATTTTTCTGTGTATTGATACAATTGTTTGATTTCATCCGGCGTACAATTTTTTCCGCCCCACCAAAACCAACTTCCATTCAGTTCGTGAAATGGGCGAAAAATTATAGGAATATATTCGCCATTGTTGCCTTTTAAACTTAAAAAAAATGCGGCCACTTTATCAAGCCAGCTATTATATAAAGCATTCTTTTCACCGCCAGGCAAAATAGATGCAACAGTTTCTTTTGGCGATGGGTCCCATGCTGTTTGTCCGGTTAACGGATTATTTAAATGCCAGCTAATAGTGATAACACTTCCATGTTGATACGCATCTTTTATAAACAGGCGCATCTTATCAAAAGGCACGCTGTCTAAATTAACCGCATGATCTAATTCAAGCCTTCCTAACTCAAAACCCATAACGGCGGGATAATCCCCGGTTACATCTTTTATATCGCTTCTGCCATCTTCATATTTCCAGTTTACGCCATAAGCAAGGTCATCCTGGTGGCCGAGCATCACACCTTTATCTAAACTCTTTTTTAAATTATTATACAGATTGATGGTTTCTGGTGTTGCCTGTTTATCACACGGTAAACTGTTTTGTGCAGCTGAATTGATTGTTATGAATAATACACTCAGTGCACTTAATAAAACAGTTTTTTTCATGCAGGTTTTTGTGTGCAATTGAGAAAATGCAAAACTTATTGTGCAATCAATTGCGTTAACAAAGTTACCCGCGTGATTTTTTTACATGTAATACTTTTTTATCTATTCACCATATTTATTCACATACATATGGTGATAAACAATTTTTGTTGATAAGTTTTAATTTAAACCCATGTTATCTACATACACTGTAAATCCCCCGGTGTTGCTATATTCTTTCAACCAAATGTCAGTTAACGGGGTTGATGATGTAAGACCAAGATCAGAAAGCGAAATTTGATAGTCCGTCCACTGTCCTTCAACTACAGTTATTGTATATTTATCTTGTTGATTTATGCCTAAATTAATTTGTTTGCCGCCTGAGCCAGGTGCACCATAAATAGAAATTTTAAATGAAGTATATGAACCTATTGCAACACTTGCACCGCCAAGCTGCATTGGCGAACCATATCCTCCTACATAATCAATTTCAACTGAATTTGACCCGGATTCAACAGGCGAAGTATTGGCATAATTTGCTGTGCCACCCCAGCCGCCGCCTATCCAGCCTGTACTTGTCCAGTTGGTGGTAACTGCATCATCATAAATTGGAAGCGCAAGACCTGACTGTAATATGGATAGAGAAGTACTGCTTGTACCTGTGCCATTAGGTGTAGTAATACTAATAGCTCCTGATGAAGCACTAGTAGGTACTGTAAACGTTAATTGTGTATCGCTAACTAATGTGAATGTTACATCTGTTGAACCTAACTGAACAGATGTAGCACCGGTAAATCGCACACCAGTAACCGTAATTAAATCTCCTGGATGTGCAGCTGAAGGAGCTATTGAAGTAATAACAGGGGAAAGATCAACAGTAAAAGAAACTGTATCAGAACCGGTAGGCGCTGAAACAGTTATTAACTGGTTAGCGCTGCTTACATCAGGCACGGTAACATTTAGTTTTGTTGAATCTGTGATGGTATAAACAGCAGGTGTACTGCCAAATGTAACAGAACTTACAGCGGAAAAATTTATGCCTTTAATAGTAATAACATCCCCTGGAAAAGCTGTTCCTGGATTTACAGAAGCAATGGTTGGAATTTTAGGCGCTGCGATTATTGTAAATTTTTGTGCAGCATAAGCAACGCCATCACCAATATAAACCTGCACATATAAATCACCCGCAGGCAAACTATCCGGAACGATTGCAGTAATAGAAGTATCTGAAGGCGTGTCAAACACTGCTTCAACTGTTCCAAACCTTACTGCTGTTACAGCTTTCAGGTTTGCTCCTTTTATATCAACAGGAGAACCAGGTATGGCACTTGTTGGATTTACCGTAATAATATTGGGAAGCGTTTGTGCGGGATATTTATCTTCTTTTTTACAACTTGTTTGCAAAGCGACAAATATTACAGGCAAACAAATAAAAAGAAGGTATTTAAAATTTTTGTACATATAATTTGTATTGATATTGAATAAGCGGTTATGGTTTTACAAAAAGCACATCATCAAAATAAATTGTTTCAGCAGCACCCGATGGACCTTCCATTTGAAAATTTAATCTTTGAAAAGTAGAGCCATCAAAATTGCCAACCACCGGTATTTTAAAATACGTCCATACATTAGCAGGCACTGTAATTACTGTTTTTTGCGGAGAACCGCTAATAACTGCATCTGCTGAAACATCAACTTTCTGATCATTCGCTCCGCCTTTTATCCAAAAGGCCAGGTATGAATAATCGCTTCCAGCTATAGGGTTATCATAATGAAAACTTAAACCCTGCCAGCCGCCGTCAGAATAAGATGCTTTTAATGATGTTGTTCCGGATACTGCAAAATCTGTGGAATTAACGGCTGTGCACCAACTCCAGTTTTGCATGCCGCTGCCAAAATCTTCTGTAAAAAATTTCAACTGATTATCCATATTTACAAACACTATATCTGTTGTTGTTGAACCGGCATTATTATATACTACAAGTTTTGCAGAGTTTACGGTTGAAGCCGGCATTTGCAATACAAGTTGTTTTGCAGTAGCAGATATAATTGTAGCCGTGTCAGTTGTTCCGGCTATTTCAACATGATAGGCCGATTCAAGATAATTACCAATCAGCGTTATCTGGCTGCCTGCTTGCCACTCCAATGGAATTGCTGAGGTAATTGAAGGAACGGCCAATACAGTAAAAGCAACACTATATTGATAACCTCCGTTATTTGTAAACACAATATGCTGCGGGCCTACATTGGCATCAACCGGCACACGAAAAAGAATAGCATTATCAGTATTAAAGTTTTGATTGAGCGCAATCGGTACATTGCCTAAATCCAATACTGCAGATTGTATATTTCGTAAGCCACTGCCGGTTACTGTAATCAAAGCATTACCAGCACCGCTTCCCGGGTCAATTGCATTTATTGAAGGATTAACATCTACATCTTTTTTGCAGGATGTTACTGCAATTGTACTGGCTATTAAAAGCAGTGTCATCACTCTTATTCTCATATTAATATTGTTATAGTTTAAACAATCGTTTCTAATTTATTAATAATAAGGAACAGCAGGTTTTGCTAATTCCGGGTCTGCAACCACTTCATCAGAAGGTATAGGCAAATAAAGCTGGCTTTCTGACGCAAAGTTTGCATGTACACTGCTAATAGTGCCATTTCCATTCAATGTACCTCTTTCCTGTGAATTTATAATTTGCTGCGCTTTAACAAAGCCCTGCCTTTGAATATCATACCAGTAATCCCCTTCAAATGCAAACTCAACCCTGCGCTCATGCAATATCATATCTTTTGTAAGACTGGTAACGGGCGGTAAACCTGCACGCGTATGTACAAGATTAAAAGCATTTAAAGCACCTGCATCAGTTGTAGAAGCATTATCACCTAAAACGCCTTCTGCATAAATAAGCAAAACGTCAGCATACCGTAAAATATAAACATTCAATGCATCGCCAAATGCACTTGTTGGATCTGGGTTATTACCACCATTATCAGCAGGGCCATTAATATATTTTAATGAATTAGATCTTGTACCTGTAGTTACATGTGTAGCATCATCTGCAACCCCGCCTACTGAAGTATCATAAGTAAAACCGTTGGGAAAATTAGAGTTTTTCCAGTTTGCATTTGTATAACCTTGTTGCATAACAGACCATCCTTTTCTTTTATCACCCGGATCATACGCATTTAAAAGATCTAGTGTTGGAATAACAGAAGAATATCCTGTGCCAAAATCAGGCTTTAAAAGACTGGCCGGGCCTGCGTAAGCCTGTATATCGTTTGCATAAGAATATCCTCCGGCAATCCATTGCAATGCAAACAAAGATTCACTGTTATTATTGGCTTTTGCCGTAGTGAACATCGCTGCATAATCAGGATATAAACTATACTTACCGGATTGTATAACTTCATTGGCTTTTATAGCGGCACTGTCTAAATTACCCATGTATAAATAAATTTTTGCAGCCATGCCTGCAGCAGAATATTTGGTAACTCTTCCCTGCTGGTAAGGATCTTCAGGCAAGCCATCTTCAGCGGCCTGCATATCATTTAGTGCAAATCTTAATACATCTTTTTGAATATATCTTGGAACATTTAAATTACCGGAGCTCGCTAAAGCGACCGGGTCTGTTACAATCGGTGCATCGCCATAAGTACGTGCTATAAAAAAATAGGCAACACCTCTTATAAACTGCGCTTCGGCAATAGCCGGATCAATAAATGAAGCATTGGCATCACTTCTTATTTGTTGAAGTGTATTCATTAATACAGTAGCATTACCGGCAACTTTATAAAATGCCTGCCATGCATTCAAGTCCTGTCCATCCGTGCCCTGAACCGTGAAATATACGTAGGTATTATTTCCGTAGTTTGGGTCGCCTGCGGAAGTAATCATATTACCGCCATAGACCTCACCAATACAATGGAAAGCTTTATCGAGCCAGTTATACCAAACCTGGTTGTATAAAAGAGCAGTTGCTCCTTCCACCTGTTCCTGGTTAGTATAATAGTTATCCAACGTAGGCCCATTAAGTGAAGGGCGGTTAAGATAACTTTTTGTACACGATGCTGCTATTATAATTAAAGCAACTGAAATATATATTGATTTATTTTTCATTTTCTGTTTGATTAATTTTTAGAATACAATGTTGGCTCCAATGGTTACTGAACGAGGATTTGGATAGTGTCCGTAATCAATATTTTGCGTAAGCACATTGTTGTTAAATGCGCCTAACTCAGGATCATAACCACTGTATTTTGTAAATGTGTACAGGTTTTGCCCTGAAATATATATTCTGCATGAAGACATTTTAATATGATTAATCCATTTAACCGGGAAATTATAGCCAAGCGAGACATTTTGTATCCTTAAATAAGAACCATCTTCTATAAAGCGGTCTGATATTTTTAAATTGTTCTGGCTGTATTGATTATATCTTGGTAAATCTCCATTGGTATTTTCTGCAGTATACCTATTCATTACTGTTGTAAGCTGGTTGGAATATATACTGAATAACGATTCAGTTTCTGTGCGTGAATAATTAAAGATTTTATTGCCAGAAACACCCTGTAAAAAGATAGAAAGGTCAAAATTCTTATAGGTAAAATTGTTTGTAAATCCATAAGTGAATTTAGGATTTGGATTGCCAATAAAAGTTTGATCAGCAGGAGTTATCTTGCCATCTCCATCCATATCTTTATACCTTATATCACCAAGCCATAAACCCTGTACACCAATAGCTAATCCCTGGTCAGGGCCTTTTGCCAGTTCATCCTGGCTGCGGTATATTCCATCAGTTACATAACCATAAAAGCTTCCGACGGGATGACCTGCTGTGGTTATTGTGAGTGTAACCGGTGCAAAGGCCTGGCTTTTACCTGGCTCGGTAATTCCAGGCGCATATAAGGCATTTAATTCATTTTTGTAATGGCTAAACACTAATACCGTGTTCCATGTAAAATTTTTGTTTTGTATGTTATGGCTGGTAATGCCAAGATCAACACCAGTATTGGTCATGCGGCCTGCGTTAGTTACCGGAGGCTCAATTTCCTGGTAGCTTAAATTAGGCGGATTAGGGTCTAAACCCGCAAAACTTGGAAGCACCGTAGGAAGGATCATATCTGTAGTAATTTTTTTATACACGTCAAGTGAAATATCAATACGCTTAAATAAACTTGCATCAACACCTGCATTATACGTTACCACAGATTCCCAATGCAGATCAGGATTTCCAACATTTGCTATAACGCCGGGCACTGATGAAGAGCCAAACAAGCCTACTGCATTTGTTGCTAATCTTATGTTAGTAGAATAAACCTGATTACCCAGTGAATTTGAATTACCGATGGAACCGGCGCCAAATCTTAATTTAAGATAAGTAAGCGTTTTACCATCCTTAGCAAAGTTTTCATTGGTTATTGTCCACCCGGCAGAAATACCCGGGAAATAACCCCAGCGTTTATCAGGACCAAAATTAGAAGAGCCGTCTGCTCTTCCTGATAAGCTCAAAGAATATTTATTATCATAAGTATAATTGATCCTTGCAAAATAACTTTCTGATGAGCCTTCATATATTCCTCCGTTTGCAGGAGAAGCAGGATCAGGTGTGCCTGCAGCCAAAGACTTTATATTTTGTGTAAGGTTAACTACTGAAACCTGCGAATTTTCATAGCGATTGAAAGTTGCCTCATGCCCTGCCACAACATTTAAAGCGTGTTTTTGAAATGAATGATTATAGGTAAGATAATTCTGAAGACCAAAGTATAAATTATTGGCTTTGTCAACTCTCATTTTGCTGGGGGATAAAATTATTGTTCCGTCAGGATTAACTATGTTTGGTTGAAAAGCTGAATTGTTTGTAAACTGGAAGTCGTAATTGAATTGTGTTTTAAAACTCAGGTCTTTTGTAAATTGAATATCGGCATACAGGTTTCCATAAACTTTAGACTGCTTTGCATGCACATCACGCAACTCTGCTAATGCCACGGGATTTTGACCATTTCCAAAAGGTACATTTTGCACAGGAACCGAATTAACGTAATCTCCATTAAAGTTTTTTACAGGTGTTGCCGGACTATTATATAACATAGCAGCGATAACAGATTGCTGCCCGTCAGTTACTGCCACTGTTTGATCAGAGTTGGAGAGATTAGTGCTTATGCCGGCCTTTAACCAGCTTTTTACCTGCTGGTCTATACCCATACGCATAGAATATCTTTTAAAACCAGTGTTAATAAGAATTCCTTTCTGGTCATAATAATTTGCGGAAAAATAATAAGTGCTGTTTTTATCGTGACCTCCCGAAAAAGATAGCTGGTGGTTTTGAATATTTCCTGTTTGAAAAACCGCATCCTGCCAGTCTGTACCTGGGCCCAACAATTCAGGATGCTTAAATTCTCCGATTGTATCCTGTACACCAGAAGTAGGATCCATTAATACTGAGTTAAAATATTGTGCGTACTGCTGCAGGTTCATTGCAGGCAGCTTATTCTGTATTTCCTGTTGTCCAAAATATACATCATATTCCAGCTTGCCGCCGTTAGTACCATGCTTTGTAGTAATAAGAATTACACCGTTGCCCCCATCTTTACCATAAATAGCCTGTGCTGAAGCATCTTTTAAAATATCTATAGAAACAATATCTGAAGGATTTAAAGTAGCCAGGGGGCTTTGTTCCGTTTGGCCATTTACACCACCAAGATAATCCATACCGCCGCCATTTGTACTTGCATGAATGGGTACTCCATCAATAACATATAATGGCTGATTGTTATTAAGAGAAGTAATACCTCTCACCAACACGTTAACGCCGCCGCCAGGCTGTCCGCTGTTGCTTGTTACAGTAACGCCCGGCACTTTACCCTGCAACATCTGATCAACTCCCGCAACAGGCAGATTTTTAATATCTGCTTCTTTAACGGATGAAATAGCGGAAGTAACATTAGCACGGCGAATGGTTCCATAACCAATTACTACCACATCATTTAATTGCGAGCCGGTTGATTGCAATGTTACCACGATAGTTGATTGGCCTGTAACAGCAATTTCCTGCGAAACCATTCCTATATAACTTACAACAACGGTTTGTGTATTGCCCGGCACAGACAAGGTAAATTTTCCGTTGGCATCTGTAATGGTTGCAGTTTTAGAATTTTTTAAAGTAACAGTTGCGCCTTGCAGCATATTTCCTTTATCATCACTTACAAGGCCCGTAATTGTTTTGGTTTGTGCAAAAGAAATCTGGAATAAAGCAAACAAAAAAAAGCAGGTAAAGCCTGGCTTTAGTAGTTTAATCATACGACAAGTTGTTTTTACAAAACTATTTATAAATTTATATTTTGCGGCAATACTTTTTTATCTGTTTTTATGCTTTTATAATACAGAGTATTTAAGTAAAAATAATAACTGCCTTTACTTAAGACAATTTTTTTGATACAATTTGTTGATACTTTTTCATCTTTTTTTTGATTATATTTACTTTTATAAATTTTAAAATGATTTATTAATGCCGGCTGAGTTGCTTAGAGAAATAATCCCGCTTACAAAAAGTGATTGCTTTACTATCTTTTCACGTACAAAAGAAAAGTTTGATTTTCCGCTTCATTATCACGAAGAGTTTGAACTGAATTTTATTCAAAACGCAAAAAACGCACAGCGCATTATTGGTGATCATATTGAGGCAATTGATGATCTTGAGCTTGTTTTGGTTGGCCCCAATCTGCAGCATGGATGGTTCAATCATAAATGTAAAAGCAAAGAAATAAAAGAAATAACCATACAATTTCACCGCGATCTTTTTGATGAAAAATTTTTATGCCGCAACCAAATGCACTTCATTAAAAATATGTTTGAAAAATCTTTGCGCGGTGTTTTGTTTGCCAAAGAAACCATTATTAATACAATGCCTCGTCTTGTTGCACTTACAAAAAAACATGGTTTCGATTCTGTGCTTGAACTAATGTCTTTGCTGCATGATCTTTCTGCTTCGCGCAATATGCGGATATTATCAGACGGCTCTTTCAGCAACTTTGAAAGCTTTTCTTATGGTAGCCGCCGTATTGAAAAAGTAATGGAATACATCAATCTTAATTTCTCTAAAAATATCAGCCTTACAGAAGCTTCACGCATTGCTTCTATGACAGATATTTCTTTCAGCAGGTTTTTTAAATCAAGAACCGGCAGAAATTTTATAGATACGGTAAATGAAATAAGATTAGGGCAGGCAAGCCGCATGCTAATTGATACAACACATAATATAACTGAGGTTGGTTATAAATGCGGCTTTAATAATATTTCAAACTTCAACAGGATATTCAGAAAGAAAAAAGGCTGTACGCCGAAAGAATTCAGAGAAGCCTATAATGCTTATGGCACAAGAGCGTTTATATAGATTCTTTACTTTGTAGAATATTTTTGCTTTCATGAAGCTTTCACAAATTACTTTCTTTACCATTTTATTGCTTTCAGTTGCTGCATGCGCTAACAAACAATCTTCAACTGATGAAACAATCGGCCAAACCGATACAACAACCGTTACGACAACTCCTGTTTTTCCCGATTCTTTTCCAACAAAAAAAATTATTGAAAATGTGGTTTGCAAAACTGATGCAACACAATCGTATGCTTTATATATTCCTTCATCTGAAAAAGCAAATGCAGTAATTTATTTTTTTGATCCGCATGCGGAGGGTTCGCTGCCTTTAAAAAAGTATAAAGATTTAGCGGACAAATACAATTATATTTTAATAGGCAGCAATAATTCTAAAAATGGAAACGATTTTCAAACATCCGAAAGTATATGGCAAAGCTTATATAATGATACACAAACACGTTTACAATTTAATAAGAACAGGATTTATGTATGCGGGTTTTCGGGCGGTGCAAAAGTGGCAGGTTATATTGCTTTACATCATAATGAAATAAAAGGGGTAATTGCCGGCGGTGCAGGCTTGCCTGATGAAACACCTGCAGGCAATTTCAATTTCAGTTTTACAGGTATTGCAGGCAAAGGAGATATGAACATGACCGATCTTGTTATTTTAAATAATGATCTTAATAAAACACAAACGCAGCATAGAATTATTTTTTTTGATGGTAAACATGAGTGGGCACCGGAAAGCACTATGGATATTGCATTCTCAGGCTTAGAGTTTGATGCAATGCGTAGTAACAGCATTGCAAAAAATGATGCATTTATTAATGCATACATCGGCGACAGTAAAAAAAGAGTGAATGACAATGTAAATAAAAATGATTGGATAAATGCAGAACATGAATGCACATTGTCTTTAAATATGATCGCTGGAATTGCAGATGCAAGCTGGTTTAAACAAAAAGATGACGCGATAAAAAATAACGCGGCATATAAAAAACAATTACAACAGCAACAGGATTTATTTACGATTGAACAAAATACAAAAGCGGAATATCAGCAGCAGTTTCAACAGGCTGATATAAATTACTGGAACAAAACAATTGCAGACCTTACTACAAGATCAAAAGTGCAAACTGCTGAAGGTGCAATGTATCAAAGATTGCTTGCTTATTTATCGCTTGCATTTTATTCTATCAGTAACCAGCTTATCAATAATAATCAAAATAAAAACGCTGAATATTTTGTGACGTTGTATAAAATGGCTGATCCTACCAATAGTGAAGCGTATTATTTTTCTGCCATTCTTGAGGCAAGAAGTAATAATGCAACACAAGCTCATAATGATCTGTTAAAAGCAGTTGCTAATGGCTTCAACGATCAGCAACGTATGTTGCAACAACCTGAATTTGTAAGCCTTCAATCACAGATAAATTTTGCTGAAATAGAAGCGAAGATGAAGAGATAAACCAACCCTGTTCCTACACCAACGGATCAGTAAACAACGTTCCAGCATAACCTGTATTCCCTGGCTTTTTTCCTAAATGCCCGTATGCTTTATGTGTTACTTCTCTTCCGCGTGGGGTACGTTGTAAAAAACCTTCCTGTATTAAAAACGGTTCATACACTTCTTCAATTGTTCCGGGTTCTTCTCCAACTGCAGTGGCAATAGTTGTAAGACCAACGGGCCCGCCTTTAAATTTTTCTATAATAGTTGATAAAATGCGGTTGTCCATTTCATCCAAACCATGTTCATCAACATTCAATGCTTTTAATGCGTGTTGCGTAATACCCATATCAATAATTCCATCATTTAATACCTGTGCAAAATCTCTTACACGACGCAATAAGCCGTTTGCAATTCTTGGTGTGCCGCGGCTTCTTCGTGAAATTTCTCCCGCAGCATCATCTGAAATAGTTGTATTTAATATTGATGCACTGCGCAAAATAATTTTCTTCAGCGTTTCTGCATGATAATATTCCAATCTTGATTTTATACCAAACCTTGAAAGCAGTGGCGCAGTTAATAAACCACTTCTGGTTGTTGCGCCAATTAATGTAAACGGATTTAAGTTGAGTTGGATGCTTCTTGCATTTGGGCCTGTATCAATCATAATATCAATCCTGAAATCTTCCATCGCCGCATATAAATATTCTTCCACAACTGTGCTTAAGCGATGTATCTCATCAATAAACAAAACATCATTCGCTTCAAGGTTTGTAAGTAATCCGGCAAGATCTCCGGGCTTCTCAATTACAGGACCACTGGTTTCACGAATGTTTACGTTTAATTCGTTGGCAACAATTCTTGATAAAGTTGTTTTACCCAAACCCGGCGGCCCATGAAATAAAACATGATCGAGTGCTTCACCACGCAGCTTTGCGGCTTTTATAAAAATGAGGAGATTATCTATTAACTGCTGCTGGCCTGCAAACTCAATAATATGCGTCGGGCGAATATTATTTTCAAATTCCTTTTCCTCAACACTTAACTGCGATTTTTCTGTATGTAAATTAGGATTGTTCATTTATTTTTTAATAAGAATAACGCCACCTATAATTAATGTTGCACCTATAATTTTTTCCAAAGTTATTGTACTTACCGCAGCACCAAACAAACCAAAATGATCTATCAATAAAGAAATAAAAATCTGCCCGCTTACCACCAATGAAAATGTAAGTGCAAAACTTTGCTGTTGGTTTACCCATGTTATGTATCCAACAAAGATAGCACCGATAAAACCGCCAAGCCATATATACCATGGTGCTGTTGCTGCAGGCTTTAAACTAAGCAATGCAGATGTATTAACCCCTGCGTTCAATATCAGCAAACATAAAGTACCAGTGCAAAAACTCATTAATGCACCCATTAAAGGTCCGCCGGTTTGTCTGCCCAATCTTGCATTTAAAACTGCCTGCACCGGAATAATTGCGCCTACTAAAAATGTTATAAGCATCAATACATATTTCATAACAAAAGTTTTGCGTAAGATTATAGCCGTTAAAAGTGCCTGGTTAATAATTACGTTATTGGCTCATATAAGCATTAAGCACATTTGCCCTGCAACTGCAATATTTCTATCAGCATTATTTAAACCCCCAAATTTTTCAATCCATCTTTATTTGCCAAATATAAAATAGTTGTTCATGCGCATACAGTTTTATTCAGAACATGTTTTTTGAGTATTAGGATTGTATTATAAATCGGGTACAGGGAAAAATTATATAAGCACTTATACAAAAATTTATGAAGAGCAAACAACATCAAGCGCTAAAAGCATTGAAAGAAATAAGATTGAAAAAAGCTGTATCAATCATCTAATCCTTTTCCATCGAGAATTTGCTGCATATATTTTTCAACTCTTGCCTCACGTGTTTTGGATTGTTTGGGTTGAGAAAAATAAAAAATGTATGCTCTTTGCCGTCCGGGTGTTAATGCTTCAAAAGCTTTTTTCAAAGCCGGTTTTGTATTTAATTTATTTTGAAATTCCTCAGGAATTTTGAAATCTGAAGTCTTTTTCATTTTCACTTTTAACCCGGCTTTTTCCACTTCAATGGCTTCATAAATGTATACTTTCAAAACAGGTTCCATCTTAACTATTTCACGAACATTAGTGAACCTGATTTGACGTGCTGACTGCACATTTTTTGTTTGTTGTATAAGAATACCGTTAGTATCATTCAACAAAGCACCTTTAAAAAACAAAACAGCACAGTATTCTTTAAAGCCATGCATTAAAACGATGTTATTGCCATGATACGTGTAACAAGGCTGGCCCCATTTTAATTCTTCATCTAAACCACAATCAAGAATAATCGTTCTTAATTTTTCAAACTCTTCCTGCCATTGTTTGTCTTTGGTGAAAAAGAAATCAACTTTAGAATTCATTTGTAGATAATTTGATTTTAAATGCAATAAGTGAGTTTAGTTCATAGCTAATCATGCATCCGGAATATTCGGCTCAACTAATTTTGCTAATTTTTCTAATGACTCCTGCCATCCCAAATAACACATTTCAGTTGGTATAGCAACCGGAATTCCTTCCTGAATTACTTTAAGCTCCGTACCGGTGGAAATTTTCCTAAGCCATACTGAAGTGATCATTTCTCCAGGCAAATTAGGGTCATCAAATTTGTCGGTGTATTTTAAAAATTCATTCGGCTTCATTTCAAGATATTTTCCGCCAAAAGAATGTCCATTTCCTGTAGAAAAATTGATGAAGGACATTTTATACTCACCGCCTGGTTTTGCGTTCATATTATGAACAACACATAAAAAACCATAAGGTGGAAGCCAGGATGCAAGAGCATTAGATTCAGTAAAGGCGCGATAAAGTTTTTCCGGCGCTGCTTTAAGAACTCTGTGTAATGTTACGCTGTTGTTTGACATAATGATTTT
>JABDGW010000036.1 GCA_013285855.1 Bacteroidota bacterium | reverse complement strand
TAAGAAATTGTAAGCTTTCAATAATTATATCTTTAAATTTATCCGGCTTTAATAAGAATTAGATTTTGTTGGTGAAGAACACCAACAAAGGCTGAGGTGAAGAACACCAACAAAGGCAGAATTATGAAAAGTAAATTAGCATGCGGAATTTTTCTATTATTTGTATCACTCGGATGCAATAATTCCGGCATTAATAAAAATGTACATGTAGAACCCCAGGTGACGGATACAATTTATGAAGCAGATATTATTGGTAGTTGGGTAGAACCGAATCCAATAAATAAAAAAGAAGTTCAGGGGTTTGAACTGATTTCCGGAGGAAAGGCAAAATCAATAAATATGGCTACGCTGGTGTATAAAAATTGGTGGCTAAAGAATAAACAACTCTATTTAGTTTCAGAGAGTATCGGAAATCATGCATCATCAATTGACACAATCGCTTATGATATTATCAAAATTGATAAAGATAGCCTGGTAATAAAAAAGCAAAACCTAATCTCTGGTTTTTGGAGAAAATAAAACTGCCACCAATAATGCATTGCCAAAAGTCAGGGCCAGACATTGAAACTCTGTCGTAGCAGGGTCTGCGGAGTGCCCTGCGTTAATTTACGCGATGTTTCATCCTTCAGCACAAGGCCAGGCAATGAAGACTTTGGTAGGAGAGAAGTATGATAGGTGATATGTGTTCAAATTGCCTGTTATCCAATTTTTCTTCACTAAATAACTGGTGTAATTCATTGTAAATTTGCCTTAATGCAGCTATTGGCAGTAGAATAATATATTCAACATATGACAACTTCTTCCAATTCCTTTTCAGGAGGTTCGGGCATGAGTACGAAAGCCATTCAGTGCCCCAGGTGCAACGGCGTGATGGTGCAGGGGTTCATTATCGACTTTCATGGGACAAAGTTTAGTCGCGTCAGCAACTGGGTGGAGGGAGCACCGGGTAAGCCCACCTGGTTTGGTACGTGTGTTCCAGCTCCAGCGGAAAAGTGCATTCCGGTGGGTACCTTCCGTTGTTCGGTGTGTGGTTTCCTGGAGTCGTATGCACGCCCGGAATTTGCAGCGAAGTGACAAGGCTTGCATACCTAAAGCGAACCCGCTGCATATAAATAAGCACAACACTTCCAGGCACAAACCGGTAGCCTGACATTACAATATTTTTGGCAAACTGCGATTACTGCGACTATATTTGAGTTGCGCGGTAATTTATAAGAGGCTTCATTTCTAAAATCAATTATGAAAATTTTTCTTTGCTGCTTGTGTATAATCTTTGAATTTGTAAGTTGTGTGAACTCTCAGACTAATCCCTTTCAGAAAATTGAATATGCTTCGTTTGATGTTAACTCATACCGAACAAAAACGAAAGACACTGCATACGTCGGTGTATACTATTTAATTTCTAACAAAGGCCTCATGGTTATTAATAATCAAGATGACTATCATAACACACATACTTATTATTCATTTCAGTTGACACAAGAAGAGTTGAAAAAGTTACATTCCATATTCGCTCAAACTCATAAAATGAAATCGTATTTGGGAAGCACCAATCTCGATGAAAATAGTCTTTACGCTGGGGCATATGATTTTTTTCGCGTTACTTATGCTGACGGAAACGTTGACTCTTTGTGCATAATTCCACCTTTTATGACAACTGACTTTCAAAAAGCCTATAATTTTTTAGATAGCGTCATTTATATAAGAGAAGGCAGAAAAGAGATTGAAAAGTTCGATATACCAATTATTTTCAAACGCTCTTTGAAAAGTTGTTATTTTAATAGCAGTTATCTCCCGGAAATTAAAACCCTCCCTTCATTTAAATCGCAGTAAAGCATAAAAAACTACACCCAACATGAGTATTGCTGCAATTCTGTCGTAGCAGGGTCTACAAAGCGACCCCTGCATTAATTTTACGTGAGGTCTCATCCTTCGGCACAAGGCCAGGCAATGAAGACCTCGCTAAGACAGAAAGCCTTTCGGTCAAAATACCTAAATTTGAATTTTAAACTGCTTGACGAAAATGAATAAGACCGGACCTATCGTTGTAATTGAAGATGATTGCGATGACCAGGAAATTTTAAAAGAAATATTTAAGAACCTGGATTACAAAAATCCAATCATTTACTTTTCTGATGGAGAAGCTGCTTTGCAATATCTGATTTATACAGAAATTAAGCCTTTTCTAATATTGTCTGACATAAATATGCCTAAATTAAGTGGCTTTGAATTGAGAGAAAAGATCTATGTAAATGAAAGTTTGAACTTAAAATGTATCCCCTATCTATTTTTTACAACTACATCAAATAAAAAGGCTGTTATTAATGCATACTCACAATCTGTGCAGGGTTTTTTTGTAAAACCAAACAATTTTAGCAAGTTGGAGAACACTATAAAAAAAATAGTAGAATATTGGCAAGAGTGTGAAGCTCCTGATTTCACGCCCGAATAAATATCCTATTCCTTTCTGTCGTAGCGGGGGTTTGCGAAGCGACTCCTGCGTTAATTTTTACGCCAGGTCTCATCCTTCAGCACATGGCCAGGCAATGAAGACTTTGCAAAGACAGAAAAGAGCAGAAAGATGAATAAAAGAAATGCTTAAAAATGTAAAACAATAAATGCTGCCACCATTTGTAATTAAATATTTAGTTGCGCCTGCTTTTGTTTTCATAGGATTTTTATGCATACGAATTTCCTTAAAGCGACAAACGTCACAAGACATAGTTTTAAAAAAGAATAATTTACCGCTTTATGGGAAAGGTAGTAAGATGCATATTTTTTATATTGGAATTGCTTTAATTTTTATGGCATTCATAATTTTCTTCAACACTCTGTCGTAGCAGGGTCTGCAAAGCGACCCTGCGTTAATTTACACGAGGTTTCATCCATTAAACTTAAGGCTAATAAAGAAATTTTACCTTTATAATAAAACAGGTATGACAAAAGAACAAGGAACAAAAGAAAATCCATGGATACTTAAGACACCTCCTTTATCGTCTGACTTTACCATGTACAAAGACACTAAAGATGGAAAGGATATTTTAGTGTGCACTGTGGGCAAGACGATTTTAAATTACGACTATAGGTGTCTGTCAGATCTTCAATCAATGCTCAAGGAACATGGCGACTGGATGGAACTTGGAAGTGCAGATGAACAGAAGCTTGCAAAGGAAGGGACAGTTGAAGCCTGGGGCAGGTCAGAAAAAAATCCTATTGGTGGTTGGTATGGTTTAAAGAAAGGCCTTCGTGGTCGTTTTGGAATGTACGTTCCTCCGCTAATGGAAAAGCTTGGATTTGCAGAAGTGACACATGATGCGAAAGGAAATAAAATGCGGGCAAAATAGTAATGCTGTAACGCCTCAAATACAATCAAAACTTTATAAGAATTCTATTCAAATGCTCTGCCGAACGCAAAGCTGCGGTCGTTAGCTGTAAGTTTCGACCGACTTCAAACTTGTGAATTAAATTTATGTGTTACGCTGCATATATTGGAACAGACAATAAACAATTGGTTAGAAAATTTATAGCTGACCAAACTTTCCTTTATCTTGAAGATTTAACCCAAGAAAAAGAAATAATTGGTTTAAGAAGTAAGTTCAATAAAATATATATTTATTATGTTGGTTCTTATCAAGGCTGTTCTTGTGGCTTTACACATGATCCGACACAATTTGATGAAGATGACGACTATGATAAAAAAGAAAAAAGTAATGCAATTAAATCTTGCAACTCTTTACTTTCATTAATTGACGACTTAACGAAAAAAGAAACAATAGAATTTTATTGTTGCTGGGAAGGTGATTGGGAAGAACCAATTGGGGAAAGCATAAAGATTGACATCAATAAAATTCGACTTGGAATGAATTACTTTGGTTTGGTAGAAAGGCGTTTCATTTTATTTAATCAGCAAACTCTGTCGTAGCAGGGTCAGTGGAGCGACCCTGCCTTAATTTTACGCGAGGTCACATCCTTCAGCACAAGGCGAGGGAATGAAGATAGTGCTAAGACAGAAGTTTTTCAAAAGCATTTGCATGGGCTGACAATTCGCTATTGCCATGCCTTCACAAATATTGAAACGTTGGCTGTACTTAAATGGACATTATGAGTCTCAATTATCAATATGAGCTAGTAGCTCGGCTCGAAAGAGAGTTAGCAGATTTACAGAAAAAAGTATCTGATGAAACAAAAAAGGAACTGGACAAGCAAAAGCAAATCGATTCTGTAAATCGATCAATTAGCAGCTCAACTTCGGCTTCGGCTTTACAAAGCAAACAGGGACAAATTCAAGGTTATCAAAGTGAACTTATCAGAATTCAATCTACCAAATCAGATATTCAAAGAAAGATTTCTGATAAGACCAGTGAGCTGACAAGAAAAAAACAAGACCTTCAAAAAGAGGAGGCTAAGGAACGAGAAAAACAAAAAAAGGAACAGGAGAAATTCCAAAAGGAACAAATGGAATTTCAGAGAAAGCAAGAAGCTTATTGGCAAGAGCAAGAAAGCTATCAACGAGAACAAGAAGATCTTCAAAGGAAATTGCAAAATGATATTGCAAATCAAAAGGGAATTTTAAATACATTAGTACAACAGATACACACTGCTAATGTGAATAATGAAAACATAGAAATTAAGGAACATGATTTTTTTATTTCTCATGCTCATGAAGATAAAGAGAGTTTTGTTCGACCACTTGCTGACCTCCTTATAAAAAATGGTCATAATGTTTGGCTTGATGAATTAAAAATGCAAGTTGGCGATAGTCTTCGTAAAAAAATTGATGAAGGATTAAAATCTTCGAAATATGGAATCGTAGTTTTATCCAGAGATTTCTTTAAAAAAAATTGGCCCGAATATGAACTTAATGGCCTGGTAGCAAAAGAAATGAACGGGGTAAAAGTAATACTTCCAATTTGGCACAATGTTACAAGAGATGAAGTTCTTTCATTTAGTCCAACCTTGGCTGACAAACTTGCTTTGAATACCGCAATCCATAGTGTTGCAGAAATTGCTACCGAGTTAGGTAAGCTTCTCTAGCGCAAATCTTCGATAACAAACGCTTTCATTTCTTCCGCCGTCGTTGGTGTTCTTCACCAACGGCAAAAGATGTATAAATTATTTGCTCGTGAGGAACATCAGCAAAGACGTAATCATCTTGCTATTCATAAATTGAGACTGCTTTTTTTCGCTAACTTTAAAACTGAAATTTTTAACACAATCTATAAATGGAAAGATGGAAAATATTTGCAGTTATTTCAATGCTTTTTGCGGGCATGACTTCCGTGATTGCAAAATTCGGGATGAAAAATTTAAGCAGCGACGTAGCATTGAGTATTAGGACAATGGTTGTGTTTGCAATCGTTTTGACAAATGCTTTTTTCTTAAACAATGCACTGACAGAAATTAGAAACGCACCTAAAAGCAATTTAATATTTTTGGCTATTTCAGGTATCACAACTTCTTTGTCATGGATTTTTTATTACCGGGCAATGAAAGAAGGGCAAGTATCTTATGTTGTAAGCATTGACAAAGCAAGCATTGTTGTATCGCTGTTGCTTTCTTTCATTATTTTAAAAGAACCATTGACAGCAAAAGTATTAACCGGTGCAGCTTTTATTTTAACAGGAATGCTTATTTTAATTTGGAAGTAATTTAATTTCAAAAGCACATGCAGGCACTCCTCACCGTTTGTCAATCTTCTTTTCTTAGTTAATTTATTATTGGATAATTAAAACACTTGTATATGGGACACTTCACAATAACTCTATCAAACAATCAAAAAGGAGACGTAAGATGGGGAACTATAAGAAAAAAGTCTCTTTTTTTAGGTTTATTTAAAAAAACCAGATTGGATAATGAAGTGAAAAAGGGTTACATCATAAAAATTGAACCTGCATCTAAAGACCAAAAAGAATATCGTCTGCTTAAAACTAAAGAAGGGAATTGGACTTCACAAGATGATGGCGGATTTCAAGTTACACCTGATGACTTAATTAGTATTGAGATAAAAAAAGCAATTGACAATTATGAAAATCAGCATTGACAAAAAAACAGATGCTCTTTTAACTTTCAGACTTTAGTTCTACTCTTTACTGTCGGGCATTGTCCGCCCAGACAGACGATGCCCGACGTTTAATGCCGGAACGTTGTGTGCCATAGGGTGCAACGTTTTCAACCTTTCAAATGTCAAACAATACAATAAACTCTTTATTATGAAACAGATTTTATTTCTCGGTGGACTGGTTTTAATAATTTTCGGTTCCTGTAAAAAGGATACAACAGAAAGCGCCTTACATGGGCTTTACTCAGAAAATAGCCCGATACCCGGACGTTCACAACTAAACTTTATAAGCAGTGACCTTATGGTTAAAAGTGAGCCGGGAAGCAATTATAAAGACACTTTCATTTACTCTTTTTCAACAAACAAAATAATACTTACACCAACCTGGACAAATCAATTGTCATCGCAGCAATTTGATTTCAAAAAAATTGACGAAACTTCATTTCAAATAGAAAACCTTTATCCGGGTATTCCCGAATCACTGAAAACCTATATGATTTATAAAAAGTAAAGTCTTTGATTATTCAATAAACGATTTGTTGCTAAAGCAGATGCCCAATCGGTGTTGGGCATGACAGGCAAGTGGTTGTGTTTGCTCGTAGTTTATTAATAATTTTAAGATCAATACGCCTCTTCGCCGTCATTCCCGCGAAGGCGGGAACCTGGTGATAAATTATATGGATGATTGTATAACTGCAATCAACGTCTTCTACTTATGTAGAAACGGTTTATTGCAAGAGCAGATGCCCAATCGGTGTTGGGCATGACGGGCAAGTGGTTGTGTTTGCTCTTAGTTTATTAATAATTTTAAAATCAATAAGCCTCTCCGCCGTCATTCCCGCGAAGGCGGGAACCTGCTGATAAAATTATATGGATGATTGTATAATTGCAACCACCATCTTGTACTTATGTAAAAACGATTTATTGCTAAAGCAGATGCCCAATCGGTGTTGGGCATGACGGGCAGGTGGTTGTATTTTGCTTTTAGTTTATTAATAATTTAAAATCAATAAACCTCTTCGCCGTCATTCCCGCGAAGGCGGGAACCTGCTGATAAATTATATTAATGATTGTATAATTGCAACCAACTTTTCTATGTAAATTATTCATGTATACATTTGGCAACGGAAATAACAATAAACTTTTAATTATAAATTTAACTTCGGTTTTGGCTGGACGAATTTCGGGCAACGTTTTTACTGAAATTGATGTCAGACATAAAACTCCATTCATGCGACAACTCTTACTACTCACTTTTTTAACCATGTTGTACTTTTCCTGCAAAAAAGAATCAACACCAAAAAACAATGTGACAGGACAATGGATTTGGACTATAAATTATGCAGGTAATCCAGCCTATAATTCAACACCTCAAAGCACAGGCGTTAATGAAATACTCACTTTCAACAGTAATGGTAATTACGCTATAACACAAAATGGCATCACTGCAAACGCCGGCACATATCACTTATCCAATGCAAAGAGCTTAAGTGGACAAAACGTTCCAGGTATTTATTATACAAATTCCCGGGTTACAGATTCTGTTGCTTATTATACATTGCAATACAACAATGACTCATTATTTTTTACTTACGACTTAATAGGAACCGTCGGTTCAGGCGCGAGGCACTATGGACGACAATAATTTTTTTCGTCTAAACAATTTTTGCCGATGACAAAACCTACACGCTTATTGCTTTTCTTGTTGCTCCTGATTGGTTGTTCACCATACAAATAAAAAGCGCTTACATAATACTTCGCCTGTATTGCCGCAATTGCCTTACTAAAAATGAAACAGCGATTTTTTCTTTTTCATAACTGCAGAAACTGCAACGGCGGTAACTAAAGCAACAGCGCCGGTAATAAACCATTTGGTATACGGATTATAGGCAGCCGGTGGCACATATAAAACACCATTGGCATCTGCAATAGCCGGTTCATACACATAACGCCCATGATGCGGAACAAACTCATCATAAAAATGATCATGTAAATAATGCAACTGGCGGCGCATTTCTTTTCCATACATTGGCTTGCCATGACCTGTGGCAACAACTTCAGGCGCCAGCAGTAATAACTTTTTTATTGACTCATTTGCTGCTTCCCAGTCAGGTGTAAAATATGCCGGTGGCCTTGACACCTTTTTTGTTTGCAGTAGCAGGGAATTCACCGCTGATTCATTTTTTGTTGTAACAAAAGCATCGCCTGCAATCAGCACTTTATCTTCCTCTCTGAACAAACTTATATGTCCAAATGCATGGCCCGGTGTATGTATAAAACGCCATTCTTTAAAACCGGGAATTATTCCATCATCAGGCAAGGGGTTTACATGTACTCCCAGATCAATAGGATCTGTAGGATACAATGAAGCCATGTAAGCCATCATACCACCGCCAACGGTTGGGTCTGCAGGAGGATAATGAGATTTACCTGTTAAGTAAGGCAATTCAAGATAATGCGCATACACGGGCACGTGCCATGCTTCCAGTAATTTCTGTAATGAACCCACATGATCAAAATGTCCGTGCGTTAAAATAACAGCCTGTGGCTTTTTATCTCCAAACAATGCCGCAGCCATCTTTTTTATTTTCGGAAAAGACATTTTTAAACCTGCATCTACTAAAAACCAGTTGTCGTTTTGTGTGCTTTTAACCATGTACAGGTTTACGAAAACATCTTTCATTCCCCATACATTATTGGCTACTTCTACATACTTCGGGTTGCTGTTTTGTTGTTGCATAAATATTTTTTAAGAATCGGTTTTAATACAACATACTTTACAAAGAGCGTGCAGAATAATAATAAGGTATAGCTTGTTCAACTAAAACAATTAAAGATGATTTATTGCTACATTAATTAATTGCCTTTCCCGTAATGCCTCCTGAATAGCTATGTATGTTAGCCAGTGGATATTAAATTGGGCAAACAACCAACACCAAAAACGTTTGCCATAAACAAAAATTAATATCAAGGCCTGTTATTAAAATGCTGCGCTTTAATTTGCTAAAATGATTCCGGCTATTACTCCCCATATAATCCATAGAATGAAAAGAACGGCTACAGTTTCATTGCTTAGTTCAAATCTTCTTATGATTCTCTTAGAAAAAGAGGGAATTATGAACCAAATAATCGTCATTAATATACCAACAAGACCAAGTATACTGTAGTCGCTCATGCAGCAATAAAAGTAATTTTATTTATTTCTTTTTAGTAGCTTTCTTTATTTTGTCTATTACCTTTAGAAATATCAATACAGATACAGGTAGAATTATCAAGAAGGAAATGAGCGTCCAAAACAACTCATTTACATCTCTGGTTTCAGCAACAACATTTTCCTTTCCCGTAATGTTTCCTAAATAGCTATGTGTGTTAGCCAGGGGACATTGCTCTGTTATTAAGCTCAATTATTTATTTATCTTCATCTGGCCGTTGTGCACAACCTCATGATGACAGTGCAACTATCAACTTTAGTGCATGAAATAAACAGGTGTCAACGCTATTTTGAAAATGAAAAAGATTTTCAGCAACGCTATAAATTGGTGGAAGTCCTCAAAGGGAATGATTCTGATATTTTGGAATTATTCGTATACGGCAATCGTGTTTTCGGGTGTGCTCGAAGGTATTTTACATTTATTACATGGTCTTAATTTTATCGCTTTTGTTATCGCTATTATCCTAAGTTTCATTTTTCTATTTTCCTGTGTCTGGTTTGTAAGCAGAAAGGCGTTTTACACAAGATTTGAAGAAAGTAAACAGTATGGAATTGTAATTCCATTTTCTATTTTGATTCTAATCATTCTTTTGTCAATTGTTTGTTTTGGAGAACTAACATACTTCTTATCTGATCAAAAATATATTTCACTAAAACCGACTCCGCCTCAAAATGAATTAGGCGCATTAAACGGTTTCTACTTTTGGCAGTTATTCGATTTGATACCTGGAATAAAAATTAGTGAACCATTGCAATGGCAAGTGCCTTATACTTATGACGATAAAATTATGCCATGGCTTGTCTTCGTTTTCAGAGTAGGAGTTATAGGCATTGTGATAAAGCAATTTTATAAATGGAACTCATGGAGAAAAACAATGATAATAAAAGTTGAAGAATCAAATAAACAAGTAAAATCAGGTGGAGAAAAGCAAGGCAGCGCACAACAATAGGTTTCCGCCGCCGTCGTGTTCCTCACCCACGGCAAAAGACGTATAAATTATTTGTTAGTCACGTACACCAACAAAAGCATAAATAGATTTACTTCAATTAAAAACATACAACCCAATATAAAAAGAATACCTTGTTGTTGTTTTTAGTATTAGAAAGATATTCGGGTGCAAATAACACGAACCGTTGTACTTAAAAAAGCTGGCCAAATTTATTACATGAACAAAGCAGGCGCTATTCTCGTTATCGAAGATGATTTAGATGATCAATTTCTTCTTAAAGAAATTTTTAGAGAATTAAACTGTGCAAACGAAATTATTTTCTTTGAAGACGGACATTCTGCACTGGAATTTTTAACTATCAATGATAAAAGCCTGTTTCTTATTCTTTCAGACATTAACTTACCCAAACTTAGCGGTATTGAATTAAGGCTAAAATTAAAAGAGAATGCTGATCTGCATCTTAAATGTATTCCTTATTTATTCTTTACAACTAGTGCCAATCACAAGGCTGTTATAGAAGCGTACAGTACATCCATCCAGGGATTTTTTACAAAGCCCAGCAGCTATGCAGATTTAAAAGAACAAATTAAAGTAATATTGGATTACTGGAAACATTGTTCTGCTCCAAACAATTTTTTATAATGCTAATAATTTAGCCGCCGCCGTCGTGTTCTTCCCCAACGACAAAAGACGTACAAATTATTTGCTGGTGAGGAACACCGGCAAAGGCGTAAACTTTTATAAAACCAATCAACAAACTACACGTTATTCCCGCGAAGCGAAAACCTTATAATTAATAATTGAATAAAACTTCATCATCAGATTGCCAATCAAGTTGGCAATGACGGGCAAGTGGTTATGTTTTATTCCTGCCTATAAACGATTATTAATTAAATCAACCTCTTGCCCGTCATTCCCGCGAAGGCGGGAATCTGCTGTTTGAATAATGCTTCACCAACGGCAAAAGACGTACAAATTATTTGCTGGTGAGGACCGCCGGCAAAGGCATAAAATTCTTTCTCTCACTGCTCATCTTCACATCATTCATTTTACGGTAAAATACAAACAGTTATTCATAATCATAGCTTAAATAACTTATTTTGAACTGTCGACAGTTAGCTGGCTTTTAGTGATAATGCAGAGATGGATTACTACTAAATAAGCGTAACGTGAAAATACTTCCGGTCGTTGATAACTGCATACTACCATTATGCGGCTATTTAAAAGAAAAGCTCCGCTATAAAATTAATGTTGTCATTCGTATTGCAGTTCATGCATTAAATGCATCCCAATGGTTAAATCCATTAGGCCGGTCGTGTATGTCAAAATGAGCGCTGCCTCCATGCTTCACATGGGTAGCATGGAATAAACTGTCAGAACACTGATCAATAAAGTAAAGGCTAACGTATGAAACATAACCTGCTGCAATGGTTAACCTGTGGTTTTATTTTACTTACTGCCGGTGGATATAGTACAAAACATACTGGCCCGGAAACTCAAATAACTTCGCATGCCGTTTTGCAGGATGATCCTCTGTCTTCATGGAATGATGGCGATGTAAAAAAAGCTATTATTGGTTTTGTAACCAATGCAACCAAAGAAGGCAGCACAGGTTTTATTCCCGTTAATGACCGCATTGCTGTTTTTGACAATGACGGAACGCTATGGAGCGAGCAACCATTATATTTCCAGCTCTTCTATTCTTTTGACAAAATACATCAAATGGCGCCACAGCATCCCGGGTGGAAAACGGAAGAGCCATTTAAATCCGTACTGGAAGGGAATATTAAGGGTGCTTTGGCTTCCGGTGAAAAAGGTTTGCTCGCCATAATGAGTGTTACTTATGGTGGTATGTCCGGCGATGAATTTGACAGATCGGTAAGGGAATGGGCAGATACAGCCACTAACCCCGTTACAAAAAAAAGATATACAGAAATGATCTACCAGCCAATGCTGGAACTATTGCAATACCTGCGCGGTAACGGTTTTCAAACATTTATTGTTTCCGGTGGTGATATATCTTTTATGCGTGCATTCGCGGAAAAAGTCTATGGTATTCCGCCACAGCAGGTAATTGGCAGTTCTTTTAAAGTAAAATATGATTCATCCGGTATCCGTCGTTTGCCCGATTTTGAATTTATGAATGACGGTCCCGGCAAGCCTGTTGGTATTTATCAACACATAGGTAAAAAACCTGTTTTTGCTGCAGGCAATTCAGATGGCGATTACCAGATGCTACAATGGACAAGTACCAACACAGAACCACACATGGAGGTCATCGTGCATCATACAGATTCAGTAAGAGAATGGGCTTATGACAGCACTTCATCCATCGGCAAATTGAAAAAAGGCCTGGATGATGCGCCAAAATATGGGTGGGTATTGGTGGATATGAAGCAAGACTGGAAACAAGTATTTCCTTTTGGTAACAGGTAACATACATTTTTAAAACCATATTGTAAACAATAAATAGCTACTATGAAAAAAACATCAATTATGCTCATCTGCCTTTTCCTGGCAGTTTTGCTGCAAGCCCAGCAAAAGCCAAACATCCTCGTCATTATGGGTGATGATATTGGTTGGTTCAATCCAAGTTGCTACAACCGTGGCATGATGGGTTTTAAAACGCCCAACATTGATCGCATTGCGAATGAAGGAGCGATGTTCATGACCTGGTATGGACAGCAAAGTTGTACCGCTGGCCGTGCTGCTTTTATAACCGGCCAGTCACCCATCCGCACAGGGTTAACAAAGGTTGGCTTACCGGGAGCAGATGCTGGTCTTCGCGCAGAAGATCCTTCTGTAGCTAATTTTCTAAAAGCATACGGGTATGCCACAGGGCAATTTGGCAAAAATCACCTCGGTGATAAAGATGAGTTTCTTCCTACTATGCACGGTTTTGATGAGTTCTTCGGAAATCTCTATCACCTCAATGCAGAAGAAGAACCGGAAGATCCTGATTATCCAAAGAATCCTGAATACAAAAAGATGTTCGGGCCACGCGGCGTATTGCACTGCTGGGCCAATCCGGATGGAACGCAGAAAATTGAAGATACAGGTCCGCTCACCATTGAACGCATGAAAACGGTAGATGAAGAATTCACCAGTGCGGCCATAGATTTTATGGACAGGCAAAATAAAGCGAACAAACCATTCTTCTGTTATTATAATTCAACGAGAATGCATATCTGGACACACCTGGGCAAGGACTATGAGGGCAAGACAGGCCTCGGCCTGCAGGCGGATGGTATGTCTGAGTTGGATGATAATGTAGGCAAGTTGTTAAAGGAACTGGATGACCTGGGTATTGCCAACAATACGATCGTTGTATTCACTACCGATAACGGTGCAGAATTAATGACCTGGCCCGATGGAGGAAGTACACCATTTCGCGGAGAAAAAGCAACCAATTGGGAAGGAGCATACAGAGTTCCAACACTCATGCGTTGGCCCGGAGTTATCAAGCCAGGAACTATTGTTAATGATATATGTGCACATGAAGATTTTATCCCAACCTTCTGTGCTGCGGCAGGCGATACAAGTGTGGTATCAAAATGTATGAAGGGTTATACGATCGGTAAAACAACCTATAAGGTTCATCTCGACGGTTATAATCTATTGCCTTTTTTGAAAGGCGATGTAAAAGAGTCACCGCGAAAAGAGTTTATTTACTGGAGTGATGATGGGGATGTTTTTGGTATCCGCTATAATCGCTGGAAAATGGTGTTTATTGAGAATAATAATGAAGGCTTGGATGTATGGAGAGAAGGATTCGATAAGCTCCGGATGGGCAAACTTTTCGACCTGTACGAGGACCCGTTTGAACGTGGTGACAAGTCGTTGCTATACGACCAGTGGTTTGTACACCATGCTTATATGATGTATGGAGCAACAGCTATGGTTGCCAAATGGCTTCAGTCGTTCAAAGAATTTCCACCACGGGCAAAACCGGCAAGTTTTAACCTGGATGAAGTGATGCGGGAAATGACTACACCAAAAAACTAAGCATAGAAATGGTTGCCTGCGTTGTTAAAACAGGCAGCCATTTTTTCTATCAGCGGTGTTCTTTACCAATGGCAAAAGACGTATAAATTATTGGCTGGTAAGGAACACCGGCAAAGTGATTATCGTGCATTGGGTGTATCTTTTAGAGTAAAGTGGGTATCTTTTGGAGTAAAATGGGTTTCTTTTGGAGTAAAATGGGTTTCTTTTGGAGTAAAATGGGTTTCTTTTGGAGTAAAATGGGTTTCTTTTGGAGCAAAAGAGGTTTCTTTTAGAGCAAAAGAGGTTTCTTTTAGAGCAAAAGAGGTTTCTTTTGGAGCAAAAGAGGTTTCTTTTATAACAAAAGAGGGTTCTTTTAGAGGAAAATAGGTTTCTTTTATTGTAAAGATGATGACTTTATAACAAAGGAAGAGTACACAGCAACCTATTTAATGTATTGAAATGCAGCATACAATATTTGGCAAACTGCGATTATTGCGACTATATTTGAGTTGTATGCAACCTTATTTGACAGCTTGAAAGTGCAACAAACTATACTGACTTTTATCTTATTATTATGCTTGACAAGTTGCCGTTTAAGCGGTAGCAGATATTTTACTGATGACAAAAGTGACAAGACTGTTTCTCCCACAACAAAATATTACATAACGACAACCGTAAATCGTACTAATAATAAAAAAGATGACTTTGCAGATGTAATTATTCATCTCTACAATTCAAAGGGAAAATTATTATCAGACTTTAATACAGGTGCTGGAGACTCTAATAAATGGGCTGCCGGTTGGGACAGAATAAAAGACACAATAATTTTATTTAGTAGTGACATTGGTAACGCTGCTTACAAAATTGAAAATGAAAAATTAAAAAGCGTTGACCTAACGGACGAACTTAATAGAAGAGCAAGTGAACTTAAAAATGAGAAATACAAGGAGTAGATCGTTTATTGTAAGACTTAATCAATCACTTTAGTTAGCGACATGAAAGGAAATTTATGATACAATCTGAACACAAAACATTTGGATTTTGGTTTGGTATCGCGGCGATTGCGGCTTCTATCTTTTTTATTATTTGTTGCATGACTCAATATTATTACAATTTCCGTATTCTTAATATGGACATTCCCAATCAAAAGGCTTTTTATGGTTTTATAATTCTCTTTTTATTCAATTTACTATTCTGGGGAACAGTTCTTTCATTAAGAGCAAGTTCAATAACTATTCACTGTGAGTACCCAAATTCAAAAGCCATTTCTTTTAAGAATTTGTTTACAAGGCAGAGTAAAACTTATTTATTTGACGAGTTTAACGGGTATATCGCAACAAGATTATGGCATAAACAATTTAATCAAAATAAAACATTGTGTTTAATCAAAGATGGAAAAGTTTTCAAAAAAATTGACAATTTCTTCTATTCAAATGTCGACGATTTGGAAAAAGGTTTTGACGACCTAAAATATTTAGGGTTTATAAATATGGGTATCGTTAATAGTTGGAAAGTCCTTTGCAATAAACCAATCATAAAGCAGTAAACTGCACACAACAAAGGCATTTGTGAAAAGCATGGTGGACAAGCCGAATTTGTGCGGCAGTAATTCTTATCATCTTTTGTTATCGGCAGACATTACGCTATTCAACATTTGTTTTTATCTTCAACTTCAGTTTTTCAATTAAGCATTTGCACCAAGCTGACCAATCGCTATTGCAATGCCTTTACACATGCTTTAACGTTAGCGGCATTGAACATTCTTAAATTACAATCAACAAGGGGCGCATGACATTAAGCGAGATAATTTCTAACATTGACGACCAAAATGAAGAAGCAATAATATTCGCCAAAAAGGTAGATGGAAAGTTTTCACCTTCTTCCGAAGCGTTGTTAGTAGAGTTGGACAATGAAGAAATGGGTTCACAGATAACTGACATTGCGGAAAAGCATTGCCCTGACTTTGACTATTTTTTAGAGGTATTCTTAGTGAAAGGCATAATGGAAGATTTAAAGAACACTGTCGGCTTTAAATCTTTAGAACAACTGATTGACAGGATAATTTACTATGCTGAATTTGACGCTTAATGTTCAAGCTGCACGTTGTGCGTCATTTAATAAAGTTCATACATAATGATAAAATTTGTTCATACAAACATTATAACTGACAATTGGAAAATACTTGCAGATTTTTATATCAAAGTATTTGATTGCAAACCGCTTTATCCGGAAAGAGATTTAAGTGGCAATTGGTTAGACAAAGCAACTTCAATCTCAAATGCACATTTAACAGGTATACATTTAGCGCTTCCGGGTTATGAAGAAAATCTCCCGACCCTTGAAATTTTTCAATATGACAAAAATGAAAATAACCCCGATGCTTTGCCAAATCGAAAAGGGTTTGGGCATATTGCTTTTAAAGTTGATAATGTGCAGGAAATATTAGACAGACTTCTATTTCATGGAGGTTCGCAGGTTGGCGAAATGGTAGCAACAGAAATTAAAAATGCAGGTAGCATAACCTTTGTTTATGCAAGAGATATTGATGGAAACATAATTGAACTTCAGCATTGGAAAGAATAACTAACGTCTTGTACTTATGTAGAAACGATTTATTGCGAAAGCGGATGCCCAATCGGTGTTGGGCATGACGGGCAAATGGTTATGTATTACTCTTAGTTTATTAATAATTTAAAATTAATAAGCCTCTCCGCCGTCATTCCCGCGAAGGCGGGAAATGCGAAGCATTCATCGAGGCCTTAGAAAATAATTATTACGAGATAATCTCATGATAAAATTATATGGATGATTGTATAATTGCAACCAACTTTTCCATGTAAATTATTCATGCATAAATTTGTCTACATCAACAACAATGAACTTTTAATTATAAATTTAGCAGCGGTTCCGGGCTGACAGGAATGCTAGTACCAATTCTTCGCCAAGCACTGAACGTTAGCTGCAATTCGTTTTGACCATACTAATTGTTTAAATTTTACATTATTACTTGACTTAAGCCCAAAAAGCATTTCATGAAATTTGACTTTATTCAACAAATCAAACAGAAGACTGACCAAGAGCTGACTGAAGTATTTATTAATGCGAAGGATTATAATCCAGAATTTGTAAGACTGGCAGAAGAAGAACTACAATCCAGAAATATCAATCTTGACTCATCAAAACAAATTAAGGAGAAAAAAACAATAACAAATAAACAGCAGTTGCAAGCTGGTAAAAGTGGAAGTCCTTTTTATATTTTTATATGTTTTCTACTTGCTTTATTTGGTGGACTGTTGGGTATTTATGCTGGTTATATCTACAGTCAATCCAAAATGAAAGACGTTGATGGAGAAGAATACTATGCTTATAATGAACAGACAAGACAATATGGAAAAATTATTATGTGGCTTGGAATTGGTATACTCTCGTTCTTCTTACTCAGATATTGCTTTGCATAGTAAAACTGCATACAACTTTTGGTTTGTTATTCAGCTTAAGTTATCAGCTCGACATTATAAATCCGTCGACATCAATCACAATGAACTTTTAATTATAAATTTAACCGCAGTTCGGGCTGACAGGAATGCTAATATCACGCCTTCAGCAATGCTGATTCGTTAGCTGCTATTAAAAATTCATGCGTAAAAAGTTTCCTTTAATTATAGTTTGGTTCATAGTGATAGGACTTACACTTTTATATTTTATTAATCTCTACCAACTTATTGCAAAATCATATTATGTTGAAGAATCAAAACTTTATAAGGTTGACACTTTTCGCTTATACAACAGAGCTTATAAAACATCGGATAACTATAGTGGAAGATTTTCTCATTCATATCCGAAACTTGTCTTTCAATCGACAAATGGTTATTCATTTGCAATTGACAAATACATTTACGAAGCTGTAATTGACAAAAAAAAATTAGAAGATACTTTAATGAACGATGATTTAAAGTTTACAGTTTATACTAACAAAGAAAATTTTAAAAAATTTAAAACATATTCTTATCCAATTTTTATTCGCATCTACCAAATACAAATTGGCAACACAAAATATGTTGACATTAAAAAGATGAATGAAATAACAAAAGGAAGTATTAAACGAGATGTTCTTATTCCTCCTGCTTTCATTTTCTTTTTTGCTTTTTTATTGTATAAACAAAATCAAAATGATGATTGGTGGACAAAAAAGAGAATAATAATTTGGTGCATTGCTTTTGTATTGACTGTAATTGGGCTTTTACTATTGACTTAACAGTAGCCAACAGTAGTTTGGCAAAATGTTGGCAGACATATCGCATCATCAACTTTTGCTTTGCTATTGTGCTGCAGTTATCAGGGCGACGAAACTTTACTCAGCAAAAAATTTATCTTGAACTTTAAATAAAAAATCAACAGCAGTTCGGGCAGGCCAAATGCTAATATCCGCAATTCACCAAGCCTTGAACGTTGGGCGCAATAATATGGAACCTGAAATTTATAAAATCCTTATCGACAATATTGAAAGAAATGTTCTTTCACTTATACCTCATGAGGAAGTTTTTAAGAACGGCCTGCCGAATAAAGGAATTATTGGGTATGTCACCAATCCGCTGAATACCTTATCGCCCGACAACGTCTACTTAAATCCAAACTTTATTAAACTATTTCATAAAATAATAAGAGAGACTTCTTTAACTGAAGAGTCATTCAAGTTATCAGCTCAAAGGCAGAAACAAGGGTATATCTACGTAATAGATCAGCGGGACAAACATTATCCTGACACAAAGCCTTGTGACATTATCGGCGCCTTTCAGGTTGTGGATGGAGAAGTTATCGCTGACAGCTATCAACCAAACCCAAACTATCAAATTATTAGCGAAGGCGGCCTTTTTCAATTACCTGACATTTACTGTCGAAATTTACTTTCAGCGATGAGAACTTAAATTACTGCTCCCACGTAACATTCACTTTTACTGTCGGGCATCGTCCGCTCAGGCGAGATGATGCCTGACGTTTAAAATTTTCTTTATATCATTGTGGATAATATCATAAATACATTCGTTGGCTGCAAGGTTAACGAACCAGTAATCAACTTTAAAGTGAAATTCCATCGGTCTCCCATATTTCTAATTACCTCGTTGCTATTCCTTGTATTTAACCAGTTATTATCCTGTAAACAACCTTCGGAAAATTCAAAAGCCAGTATTTCCCCTTTTAAAGTATCTATGACTATTCATTATTATCCGACTGTTAATTCAATGTCAATTGATCTTACAGCTGATTCGCTTAAAATTATTAGCATTTCAAGAAAAAGCTCCATCATCTTTTTCAACGCTTTAAGTTATTCTGATGAGTTGAAGCAAATTTCCGAAATTGATTTTAAAAAATTGGAGGATTCTTATTCTAACTCTTGCATTGATGATGGGCTAGCGTTTGACATCTTAATTGAAAAAGATGCCCTTAAGAAAACTATATATGTGGGAAATTATTACCAAAACGAGATTGGCGAGATAATACGCTTTGTTAACACCTTTGTTTCTACTAACAACAGAATTTGGTACGACAAGGATCAATTGACAAAGGATTACGAGAATTGCAGAGCACGTATGAAAAATCCTTCATGATTTCACTGTCGGGCATCGCCCGCTCAGGCGAGACAATGTCCGACGTTTAATCGTAACATCCTTGCAGCACAACACAATACAAAGAAACAACGCAGGTATTACCTAAAGCAGGCAGGTAAATAATTTTAAAACTTATCACTACATTTAAGGCCGGAATATTGCAGGTTTTTTTATTTAAAATGCATTAGCAAATGAAGTCTAACCGAATAATTCTTATTGATGATGATGAAGAAGATTGTGAGTTATTTATAACCGCCTGTGCAGAATTGAATATACCCAATGAAGTGTTGGTGTTCAATGAGTCTAAGAAAGCATTTGATTATTTACTTTCAATGACGACGCAGCCGTTTTTTATTATTTGTGATGTAAATATGCCAGTGATTGACGGACTTGAACTTCGTAAAAAAATTAATGAAAATAATGAACTGCGTCCCAGGGCCATTCCCTTTCTTTTTTGGTCAACCAGCGGCAGTGGAAATTTGATAAACAAGGCCTATGCATTAAACATACAGGGCTTTTTTATAAAACCTTCTACCATGAAGGGAATAAAAGAAATAATAACCGCAGTTACGCTTTATTGGGATTGCTCGTACCATCCAATCAGGTAAATGAGATGATGGTTCACCGCGCTGTTAAGCATTATACATCCGCAGGTAAATAAGCCGTAAATGTTGCTCCCTTACCAGGTTCTCCTTCAGCTTTTATACAACCACCATGGTTTTCTGCAATTTTTTTACACAGTGCCAAACCAATGCCTGTTCCATTATATTCATGTTTGCCATGTAACCGTTGAAATAAAGAGAAAATCAATTTATCATACTGTTGCTCAAATCCAATTCCGTTGTCTCTGAAACTTATCTCGTAAAAATGCTTATGCAGTAACGAAACCGGTGCTTCCTGTATATCCTGCCTGCTTACGGTTTTCGCAGTAATTTCAATAAGCGGATCACCGTTTGAAAATTTTAAGGCGTTGCTGATAAGATTTGAAAATAGTTGTCCTAACTGTGTGTAGTTGCCAAATACAGTGGGAAGGTTTGTGCTTTTTATGGTAGCCTTTTTTTCTTCTATCAGCAATTCAAAATCCTGTTTTGTTTCTGCGAGCACGGTATTAAGGTCAACTTTTGTTTTTTCAGACTTGTCATTGCTAAGGCGACTGTAATTTAAAAGTGATTTTACCAGTAACGCCATTCTTTTTGCAGATGTATCCAGTTTTTCAAAATACCTGTCAACAAACTGCTCATCATTATAATTATCCTTAATCAGTTCTGTAAAGGTTTGAATCTTTCTCAAAGGTTCCTGCAGATCATGAGAAGCAACATAGGCAAACTGTTCCAGTTCACCATTTTGTATTTCAAGTTCCGCAGTATAAGAAAGTAGTTTTTCATCAGCTATCTTTTTTTCAGTCAGGTCGCGGGTAACTTTTGAAAAGCCGATAATTGTGTTATCCTTTCCATGTAAAGCCGTAATTACAATAGTGCCCCAAAAACGTGAACCATCTTTTCTTATACGCCATCCTTCATGTAAAGCTTTTCCTTCTGCTCTTGCACGTTCAAGTAATTGGTCGGGAAGTTTATTCTGCTGATCTTCTGCGGGATAAAAAATGCTAAAGTGCTTACCAACAATTTCATCTGCTTTATATCCTTTTATTTTTTCGGCGCCTATGTTCCAGTTTTGAATAAACCCGTTTTCATCCAGCAGTATAATTGCATAATCCTGCACTTCTGCAATCATACGATGGTAGCGTTCTTCACTCATTCTCAGTTCATCCTCTGTTCTCTTTTTTTCAGTAAGATCTCTTGTAACCTTTGAAAAGCCAATTACATTGTGCTTTTCATCATGTATTGCCGTAATGGTTATACTGCCCCAGAATTTTGAACCATCTTTTCTTTTTCTCCATCCTTCATGTACTGCTTTGCCGGTTTCTTCTGCTTGAGTTAACAACTTTTGGGGAAGGTTTGCATCAATATCTTCCTGCAAATAAAATATACTGAAATGTTTTCCGAGAATTTCGCCTTCATTATACAATTTAATTTTTTCAGCGCCTTTATTCCAATCCCTGATAAAACCATTTTTGTCCAGGAGAATAATAGCATAATCCTCTATTTCTTCTATCATTTTATGATAGATATCATTATTATTTTTATGTTTATAGTTCCTCTTTCTTACATTTTCCGGGCTTTGTATTTCAGTCATGAGATGAAGCGTTAATTGTCTAAGATTACCGATAAGGTAGCTTTAAGTGTGGCAGGACTGGACGGTTTAACAATAAAATCAGTTGCTCCTAGGTTTTTACTTTTTTCCAATACAGATGTTTCGGAAGTAGTAGAGTACATAAAAATTTTGCAGTCGTTTAAGTGCGAAAGATTCTTTATATTTTTCAGGCATTCAATGCCATTCATTTTGGGCATGTTAACATCTAAAAAAATGTAATCAGGTACAAAAGAGTTCTGCGTTGAAAGTAACGACAATGCTTCTACACCATTATTGGCTGTTAAACATTTAATATTTTTATTGATTTTTTCAAGTGTCATTAAAAACACTTCCTGGTCATCCAGGTCATCATCTACCAGCAAACATTGCATAGATTAATTTATTGTTTATCAAATTACCATAACCAGGTAGCAATAATTATACAAAGTTTATTTCAGAAGACTTTAAATTTTAAAAAATATACTAATGTCATCCGTGAAAACAGGGCTTTTTAGTCGTAGTAAGGTCTTCATAGCTTAGCATTGTATTTGGGATGAGGCCCTGCGGATTATATATATTTACAATTACAACACACAGGACCTGGTAGCCATGCACATACGCGTGTAACCAGGACGCCGCTGTACGTAGAAAATTTTATGCTCAGAAATTTCATTTTTGCCTTCATTATATTAACGTTTGCAGATGACATAGTTGCTCAAACTAACAATTTTAAATTTATACTTAATGGCACATTTAATACTGATACAGGTTTAGCGTTATTAATGCCAGTAAGTAAGGAGTCTTATTATCCCCATAACCATGCAACATATAATTCTCAAATTGTAAATGGTAAATTCAGATTTACAGATTCTATTGCTTACCCTTATGAATTTCGTTTAGTCGTAAAAATAAAGGACACGTTACGATATATCTCTGACTTTTTTATAGTAGATACGGGAATACAAAACATTGTCTGTAATATAGATTCGCAAAGGGAAGTTCCATCAATTATAAATAGAGGTATGATAGAATTAAAAACGGATTTTGCGGATGTGTTTAAACCTGTTGAACTTGAGTTTGACAAGGATTACAAAAGTTACGACAGTTTACTAAACATATATGATAACAAAATTCCAGACAGTCTTCAATTGTTATTGTCGAACGAAAAAAGCAAACTGCACGATGAAAGGAATAGTATTTTATTGCATTATGTACAGCAACATCCTGATTCGTACGTAGCCCTTTGGAATTTGATTAAGCAATTCAACAACAACGGATACGAAAGAGTTTTTGACTCTATTTATAATCAGTTTTCAGACTCAATTAAAGCAACTTTTACAGGGCAAGCTTTGTTGAAAGAGTTATCTCAATCAGGTGTTGTGGCTGTTGGAAAGCAGTTTCCTAAACTTATGCTTTTAGATCAACAGAACCAGGCAATCTCAATCCCTTCTTTTAAAAGCAACTCTAAATATATATTTATTGATTTTTGGTTTAGCAGTTGTGAACCCTGTATAAGTCAATTTGAACAATTAAAAAATATAGTTGATACGTATAATGTAAGAGGATTTGAAATCATTGGTATTTCCACAGATAACAAAAGCGACATTAATAATTGGAAAAGTGTTATCACAAAGTATAAGCTTTCCTGGAAGCAATATTTAGATGCGAATGGTAAAGAAGCAAAAAAATTATCAATACTTTTATTTCCATCAAATTTTCTTTTGGATAGCAATGGAAAGATAATCATGAAAAATATTGAACCTACTCAACTAAGTTCATTTTTACAAAAGAATCTGTAGCTTTCCTTACTTCCGCCCTCGTTGATGTTCCGCACCAACGGCATATCCCTCGTAATGCGAAATAAAATCCCAGTGCTTGTTATGAGATTTATACGGCGAAATAATATTCCAATAAAACAGGATTACGTTATCAATTTTTCAGCTCTTAAACTTATAAGCAAAAACGATGGGGATGGTGTGTGACAACGGAATTAAAGCGGTTAAAAAAAGTGAAAAGCCGGGATTGAGAAAGGAGAAGAACATGGCGATCACCAATAAAACAAGACCTGAAACCCCAATAATTCTTTTTACCCTCATGTATTGAGAAGTGGTGACAGGTATCAGCTTTTTACTCATAGCGAACCCATATAAGACGGCAAAGGCTGCACTAAGCAGGAAGATGTTGAGCGCATAAATGAACACAGCAAGAGAAGTTGTTGAATAGCCCCACGCCAGGGCGGTAGAAAATGGCACAAGGGCGCTAACGAGGATCAATAAGAAATTAAGAAGGGCAAATTGTTTGGTTATGCCATGGATGTCTTTCATCAAATCATTATGAGATATCCAGATGCTGGTAAGCGTGCCGAATGAAACAAGAAACCCAATGAGAGGAGTGATGGCTTTGTGCAGCTCCTGCCGGAGCGTTTCATCGGTGAAAGTTTCAACAGCGGGTATTTTGATTTCCAAAACCATAATCGTCATGATAATGGCCATGAGCGCATCCATGAATGTAACGAACCGTTCCTTTTCAATTTTCAGGAATTCCTTTTTGATCTCCATAGCGCAAGATTAGTTAGGTCATTTTATTCAAAGCCGGAATGAGGAAACGAATGTAATCATCCTCCCTGACAATTTCGGTTGGTTATTCTCCTTACTTATCTGGGAATTTTTAGCAGACCTGGACGGAAGAGCATACTTCAACATTTGTATGTTTATAAGCTCCATATTTAGTGCGACGTAACGCTATTGAACATTTATTTTTATCTTCAACTTTCGTTTTTTAATTCGGCTTCAATTATCGGCCGACAGAAATGCTAATATCACTCCTTAAGCAATGCTGAATCGTTGTGCGTCACTTTTAAAAGCGACGTACTTAAAAAAATAGAACAACAACTTAATTTAAATAATAACTTATGACTATTGAACAACAATTACAGGAAAATACAGACAGAGTTTTAATTCGTGAGCTAATTGATAAATATGCAATTTGTGCAGACACAAGAGATGCAAAAGGACAAATGGCATTGTTTACACAAGACACGAACTTTGAAGTGTATTACGACCCGAAATCGGAAAAGCCCACCCAGGTAATAACTAAAAATGAAGATTTGCTTCCCATTTTCGATAACTTAAATTCTTATGACACAACAATGCACTTTAACGGACAAAGTATTTTGACAATGGACGGGAACAGTGCTTTTGGAATTACTTATTGTTTAGCACATCATTTAAACCTTGTTGAGGGAAAACAAAAATTTATGATTGCCGCAATAAGATACCACGACAAATTTGTAAAACAATCCGAAAAATGGTTATTTGCCGAGAGAAAACTTTTCGTTGATTGGATTGAGAATAAATAAAGGCTTGCTGCATTGCTGTTACATCTGCCCTGCACTTTTCCTGCTGTAAACTTCATTATTTTTTTAAGGTTATAATCCACTGCCATCAGCATACATTTATTTGCCTGCTTCATGCCTCTTGTATTTACCCACCGCATGTTTAAAAAATCGCACAGCAAAACCCCGCGACTTTAAACTTTCTCTCTTTGAAAAAAAATATTTTGCAAAATATTTTGCGAAACCGAATAGTTGCATATATATTTGCAACCGATTAGTTTCACAATTAAAACAACCAACAAAATGAGACGTGATGTCTTTCAAGCCATAGCCGACCCGACAAGACGAGCTATCATAGCACTTATCGCATTACAGGCAATGACACCAAATGCCCTTGCTGAACATTTTCACACAAGCAGGCAAGCTGTCTCAAAACATATTAAAATATTGACAGAATGCGAACTTGTAAAACAGGAGCAACAAGGCAGGGAAATTTATTATCAGCTTGAAATAAAAAAAATGAAAGAAATAGATAAGTGGTTAGAACAATTCAGAAAAATATGGGAAAAAAGATTTAATCAATTAGACCAGGTATTATCAACAATGAAAAAACAAAAAAAATGAACACCAATTTGTTATTCGATTTTACCGTTGACAAGGAAACAAAAACGGTATATGTAAACAGGGAGTTTGATGCTGCACTTCCGCTGGTATGGGATGCTTTCACCAAAAAAGAAATTCTTGATCAATGGTGGGCACCTAAACCCTGGAAATCAAAAACAAAAATTATGGATTTCAAAGTTGGCGGACGAAGATTTTATGCTATGGTGAGTCCGGAAGGACAAGAACATTGGAGCATCCAGGATTTTACTTCAATAAGTCCAACAACCAACTTCAAATTCATTGATGCATTTGCAGACAAAGATGAAGTCATCAATACTGAGTTTCCAGGTTCAGAATGGGATTTAAACTTTATTGAACAAGCTGATACCACAACAGTAAAAATTGTTATAAAGCATAAATCACTTGCATCCCTCGAGCAAATAATTCAAATGGGCTTTGAAGGTGGATTTACAATGACATTGAATGAACTGGAAATATTATTAAAAAATTTAAAAAACAAAAAGAATGAACAATAATTTGTTATTTGATTTCACCGTTGACAAGCCGGCTAAAAAGGTATATATAACCAGGGAATTTGATGCTGAACTTCCGCTGGTATGGGATGCTTTCACCAAAGCAGAATTGATAGATCAATGGATTGCACCTTCACCCATGACAGCTAAAACAAAATACCAGGATTTTAAAGTTGGCGGCAAAAGATTTTATGCAATGATTAGTCCTGATGGACAAGAACGTTGGGCAATACAGGAGTATACTTCCATCACTCCGAAGACCAACTTTAAAATGTACAATGCTTTCGCAGACGAAAATGAAAATCCTGAATTGCCGGGCTCTGAATGGGATCATACTTTCAGCGAAGAAAACGGAACAACAAAAGTGAACATCGTTATTTACAATGAATCGCTTGAAAGAATGGAAAGAGTATTGGATGGCTTCACACAAGGAATGAAAATGTCATTAAGCAACCTTGAAAACTTATTAGCCACTTTATCCAAAAAATAATTTTCATTCAAAAGCTTTAAATAAAATTTTTATAAACCAATTTAATAATCTAAAAAATAAAAAATCATGGCAAACATCAATCCACACATCAACTTCAACGGAAATGCAGAAGAAGCATTCAATTTTTACAAATCAGTATTTGGCGGAGAATTCACAAAGATCATGCGTTTCAAAGACCTCTCAAATCCTGAATTTCCAATAGCAGAAAATGATGCAAATAAAATAATGCACATTGAATTGCCTGTTGGCAAAAACTTTTTAATGGCCAATGATGTTCCGGAATTTATGGGGAAAACAAATGAGAATGAAAACAGGTCTAAAATATTTATTCATGCAGAAAGCCGTGAAGAAGCCGACAAAATATTTAACGGGCTATCAGCAGGCGGAACGATTGAAGGACCTATCGGGGACAGCCCCTGGGGTACATATTTTGGGATGTTCAGAGACAAATACGGTATTGAGTGGATAGTGAACTTTGACCCAAAAAATAAGGACAAGTAATTGGCGGCTTTCTATTATCAATAAATTAAAATTTAAATAGCGTTATGAAAAATTTACTCAAAACATATAACCTTTTTAGATTAATACTTTTAATTGCAATTATGCTTATAGAATCTTCATCAAGCGGGCAACAGATCAAGCCTTCCAACAGCGGTTACGCGCCTGTTAATGGAATTAAAGTTTATTACGAAGTATATGGTGAGGGCAGGCCCTTGGTTTTACTGCATGGTGCTTTTTATACAATTGATATGAACTGGGGAGAATTGATACCCGGGCTATCAAAAACCAGGAAAGTAATTGCAATTGAAATGCAGGGACATGGGCACTCACCTTTTTCAGATAGAGCATTATCAATTACTAATTTAGCAAGCGATGTAGAAAAAGTGATGGATTACCTGAAAATAGACAGTGCAGATGTAGCGGGATATAGTATGGGCGGCTCTGTGGCTTACCAGTTTGCTGTGCAAAGTCCTAAACGGTTAAGAAAATTAGTGATCATTTCTTCTACTTATAAAACCAGTGGTTGGCTACCGATAGTAAACGGTGCGTTTAAAGATTTTAAGCCTGAATTTTTTGATAATACACCAATAAAAACCGCATACGATGCAGTGGCACCTGATACAACAAAATGGAGAAAGTTCTTAGAGCAGATGTTTGCTTTCGCCAAGGTGCCATTCAACGTCGGTGACTCCAATATTTCAAAAATTACTGCGCCTGTGCTGATCATATCGGGCGACAATGATGGAACGGATAAAGTAGAGTTGATGAAAACGTATCAATTGCTGGGAGGTGGTGTTGCTGCTGACTTGCAGCCAATGCCAAAATCGCAATTGGCTATTGTTCCTTCACAAGGACATGTCAGCCTGATGATGCAAACAACAACGATCTTGAATTACTTAAATGATTTTTTAAAATAACTTAATGGCTCTGCATATCAAATAGTAAAAAGCCAAAATAAACAACCTGTAATTTTATATTTATATGAATGTAAAAGAACAAATCAAACAATATATTACCAACCAGCCTGAACCAAAACGCAGCGAGATGCAGGAGTTGCACCAACACATACTTCAAGTGTTGCCAAAATGTAAATTATGGTTCTTAGATGGCAAAGACGATAAAGGCAAAATTGTTTCTAACCCTAATATAGGATATGGATCTTACTCCATAAAATATGCTGATGGAACAACCAGGGAGTTTTATCAAATTGGTTTGAGCGCAAACACATCCGGGATATCTATCTACATCCTTGGCATAAAAGATAAGACATACTTAGCCCAAACGTATGAAAAAAAACTAGGCAAGGCGAGTGTGACCGGCTATTGCATTAAGTTCAAAACTATAAAAGATATAAACATTGATATCCTTCAGGCGGCAGTACAAGATGGGGTTGAGATAACGGGCAAAAGTAACTGACGAAAAACAACGAATTCCTAACAGACAATTTGGTGACGCCAATCGCCGTGATCTTCCCATCACAAGCAAACAGATAAGTAAAGGCGCGTATGCAGGTGTTCTTGACCAGCAAGTTTTCTTCAGCAACGCAAATACAGCATAGCGTTATAATCATCAGCAAATAAAACATTACTTTAGCTTTGGTTTTATTTTATTAAAAATCAAATGGTATGCTTACAGATATTAATCCAAAACTGCCGATGCGTGATAAAGCCGCGACAAAGCACTTTTATATAAAGCTGGGTTTTCAGCAATTTGGAAATGATTATGATGGCTACCTGATGGTGCAGAAAGACAATATACAAATTCACTTTTTTGAATTTGCAGCGCTTGACCCAAAAGAAAATTATGGGCAGGTGTATATAAGAACAGATGACATTGATATGCTTTACCAAACAATGCTGGACAATCAGGTAGGCATACACCCGGCAGGGCATTTACAAACCAAACCCTGGCGGCAAAAAGAATTTTCACTGCTTGATCCGGACAACAATTTGCTCACCTTTGGACAAAGTGTAGAATAGAGATATTTTACATTTGGATGATGAATAAAAAGCAGGCACTGCTGGTCGTTCTGCAAACCAAAACATCTTGTATTGTGATTTTATTTAACTTCATTGTTCATTGCTAACTTAAGTTATAACCGGCCGGACATATTAACGAACGCTGCAAGTGATTCCGATTCATCAACATTAGCTGCGATACATTTCTAATTCAATCATTAAAACTGCTCCGCATGAAAACGAAAAATTTGCTTTTGGCCATTGTAATTATTCTTTTATTGATGTCATGTAAAAAAGATAGTGAACAGGGTTCAGTAACAACCAGCAGTAAGTTTACGTACGATGGCAAAGAATATACACTTGTAAAAGGGTATATAAATAACGAGGTAAATACACGGTTTTCCGTTTCTTTTTTTTCTTCAGGCGTTTCAGTTATGGCATCTGCCGGTGTACTTAATGCTGATGGACCAGGTGCCGGATTTTTACTAACATTAGACTCAACTATACCCACAGATATTTCCGCCGGAACCTATAAATGGCCGTCGCAAACAACACCGGGTTCACCAATGATAGCTTTTGCGCAGATGGGCATTAGCAACGAGATTACAAATACAATAAGTGGTTCATTTAGAGACGCGGCATACGGAACAGGATCAGTTACCGTTTCCAAATCGGGCCAGGAGTACACTGTTGAATTTTCCCTTTCAATTGATGGCAAAACCGCTTCCGGAAAATATGTTGGAACATTAAAAAGCTATTAAATGCAGGAACGATGTAGCGGCGGCCTTGTCTTACATTTATTCTGTTCTCAAATTTTTTACACGATTTCCGGCTGATGGCAATATCAGGAATATCAGGTAAAAGTAGATGCGTATAAATCTATCGCTTTTATTTAGCCTGAAATTTGCTGAATTATAACGGAGAAATTTGCTGTGTGTGTATTTATAATTGATTTTACTTTATTGAAAATTGACTGCTAAATGGATTTCATAGTTAAAACCATCTGATGATTTCATGCTGTGAAGAATTTTGCATTCAAATTACAATAATAAGTCACTAAGATATTCGTTCATGTCTGTACGAAATATTCCACATTTTTAATAATTTTTAAGACATACTCACTTAATTAGCGCACAATGAAAAGAAAAACCAAAAGTTCTTTAGCTACAGTCTCAGACACTGAACTGATTGCAGTAAAACCTCATACTTCTAAAACCAATGGGAAACCAACAATCGGCAAGTCAACGAACAAAATCAGTACTGACAATATCCAGTTTGCAGATGAGCTTAACATTCGTGAACTGCTTACAATTTTGGCAGCAGTAAAAAACGGCGATTTCAGTGTTCGGATGCCAATTGATAAGATCGGTGTTAGTGGTAAAATATGTGATACATTAAATGATATTATTTCACTCAATGAAACCTTTGTTCAGGAATTAACGCTTGCAAGAAATACAATCGGCAAACAAGGGCATTTAAATCACCGGGTTGAATTACCGCGTACTGCACAGGGATCATGGCAAAATAGTGTAGATGCTATCAACAGCCTTATATCAGACCTTGTTCATCCAACTATAGAAATAGCACATGTTATAAGTTCAGTTGCGAAAGGAAATCTTTCCCAGGAAATGCCGCTTAAGATAGGTGACCACATACTCTTGGGTGAGTTTGCAAAAATCGCCACTGAAGTGAATGACATGGTGAAACAATTGAATCTTTTCTCTATGGAAGTTACACGTGTGGCCCGGGAAGTAGGTTCGGAAGGCAAACTTGGCGGACAGGCAAAAGTAAAGGGCGTGGCTGGTGTATGGAAAGACCTTACGGATTCTGTGAACCAAATGGCTGGTAATCTTACTGCACAGGTGCGCAACATAGCAGAAGTAACAACGGCAGTGGCGAAGGGTGATCTTTCGAAAAAAATTACAGTGGATGTACAGGGAGAAATTCTTGAATTGAAGAATACCATTAATACCATGGTTGACCAGTTGAATTCATTTTCATCTGAAGTAACCCGTGTGGCACGCGAAGTAGGTACTGATGGTAAACTCGGCGGACAGGCAGAAGTTAAAGGTGTTGCCGGTACATGGAAAGATCTTACAGATTCTGTGAACCAGATGGCATCAAACCTGACTGACCAGGTACGTAACATTGCGGAAGTAACTACGGCGGTGGCGTTAGGTGATCTTTCAAGAAAAATTACGGTGGATGTAAAAGGTGAGATTCTTGAGCTGAAGAATACTATCAATACGATGGTGGATCAATTAAATTCTTTCTCTGCAGAAGTTACCCGTGTAGCAAGAGAAGTAGGCTCTGAAGGAAAATTGGGCGGCCAGGCAACAGTAAAAGGTGTTGGCGGCGTGTGGAAAGACCTTACAGAATCTGTGAACCAGATGGGTTCAAATCTTACTGCGCAGGTGCGCAACATTGCCGAAGTAACAACTGCAGTTGCAAAAGGTGACCTTTCGAAAAAAATAACTGTAGATGTAGAGGGAGAAATATTGGAGTTGAAGAACACCATTAATACAATGGTTGACCAGTTGAATTCATTTGCTTCAGAAGTTACACGTGTGGCGCTTGAAGTAGGTACTGAAGGTAAGCTTGGAGGGCAGGCAAAGGTGCAGGATGTGGGTGGTACGTGGAAAGACCTTACTGAATCTGTAAATCAAATGGCATCTAATCTTACTGCACAGGTAAGAAATATTGCGGCGGTTACTACCGCTGTCGCAAACGGTGACTTGTCAAAAAAGATTACGGTAAACGTTGAAGGTGAAATCCTGGAATTAAAGAATACCATCAATACAATGGTGGATCAGTTGAACTCATTTGCTTCGGAAGTAACACGTGTGGCGCTTGAAGTAGGTACACAAGGAAAGCTTGGTGGACAAGCTAAAGTGCAAGGTGTTGGTGGTACCTGGAAAGATTTGACAGATTCAGTGAATCAAATGGGTTCAAATCTTACGGCACAGGTGAGAAATATTGCGGAAGTAACAACGGCCGTTGCTAAAGGAGACCTGTCAAGAAAAATTACCGTTGACGTAAAAGGTGAAATCCTGGAATTGAAAAATACCATCAACACGATGGTGGACCAGTTAAACTCTTTTGGTTCTGAAGTATTCCGTGTGGCACGTGAAGTAGGCTCTGAAGGTAAGCTTGGCGGTCAGGCTGATGTTCCTGGTGTAGAAGGGCTTTGGAAAGATCTCACGGATTCAGTAAATAAAATGGCATCAAATCTTACATCTCAGGTAAGAAACATTGCTGAAGTAACTACGGCCGTTGCTAATGGAGACCTTTCACGCAAAATTGAAGTGGATGTAAAAGGTGAAATTCTTGAATTGAAAAACACTATCAACACGATGGTGGAACAACTTCGTGCATTTGCCTCTGAAGTAACACGTGTTGCGCGGGAAGTGGGTACAGAAGGTAAACTCGGCGGCCAGGCAAATGTGCCGGGTGTTGGTGGTACGTGGAAAGACTTAACTGACTCCGTAAACCAGATGGCAGGCAA
>JABDGW010000035.1 GCA_013285855.1 Bacteroidota bacterium | reverse complement strand
AATGAGTGCAGTTATTATGATTTAAAAACTTATTATACAAAAAATATTTCCTATAATTTGGATGAAGAAAAAAAGAAAGGCCTGCAACAATTTTTGGATTTATTACAAAAATTATAATCTGCCTTTTATTTTTGATTGGAATTTTACCATGCCACCAAAAAAACTGATACTGCTTTTTTTATTGTTGCAATGTGGTACTGCATTTTCTCAAAATAAAAATTTGCCTGATAGTTTAAGGCAACTTGTACTTGCTGCAAGGTATCATTCAGGATTTATTTTTGCACATAATACTTATGTTCAAAATACAAAAGGCGTGCATCCCAATGGTTTTGAAATTGAATATTCTCATCTGCGCAGCGATTCTGCCACTGTAACAAAATTTAAATGTTATCCGCGTACCGGTTTCAGTTTTACTTATGTAGATTATAATAAAGATTTGCTTGGTCGTGGTTACTCGCTAAGCTATTTTCTTGAACCCAATTACAGGCTTGGTAATAATTTAAAAATGAACCTGCGTGCTTCTGCTGGTTTATCCTATCTTACAAATCCATTCGATTCTGTAAAAAACCCAACCAACCAAAGTTATAGTGGCCATATAAATAGTTTTCTTCAATTGGGTTTAGGGCTATCATATCCTATAACCCATCATTTTGCAGTATATGCGATGGGCAATTTTTTTCATAATTCAAATGGCGGACTTAAACAGCCGAACAGCGGCGTGAATTATATAAATGCTTCAATAGGACTGCAGTATTATGCTTATGCTGCACATCTTCCGGTATATAAAAAAGAAAAAGATACTTCATGGAAACACCAGGGAATTCATTTTGATGCATCATTATATTACTCGCCAAAAGGTGGCTATAATGCAGACTCTTCAGCAAGCAGGAAATTTATAATTGGTGCATCAGCACAGGCTATAGAACAGGTGGGTAATCTTGATGCAATAACTCTGGCTGCAGAAATTTATTATGATGATGCGTTGCGCAGCCAGAAACAAACTTTTATTTACGATTCCTCATCAAACGTTTTGGCGGGTTTGTTGGTTGGTCACCAGTTTTTGTTGAACCGCTTTACTTTTACGCAGGAATTAGGGTTTTATATTTTCAAGAAAACAGACATGTATGATGCTCTTTACAGGGACAAAAAACTTTATCACACAACTTACCAGCGCTGGGGTTTGTATTATAATATAAAGAAGCATTGGTCGGTTGGTATTAATATGTTAGCGCATTATCAAATAGCTGACTTTATTGATGGGAGAGTGATTTACAGGATTAGATAAATTATCTGAACAAGTCTGCTGCAATTCCATCAGCAAATAACTTTCCTTTGTTTGTTAGAATTAGTGAACCATTGTTTCTTTCCATTAAATTTTGCTGAATAAATTTTTGCGCATCATTTATAATATCAGTAACAATTTCTTCTCCTGATATTTTTTTTAAATGATTTAATTCAATGCCTTCAATAGTGCGCAAGCCTGTCATTAAATACTCATTTATTTTTTGAGTTGAGGTGAGTTCCTCTTTTTCAAAAGGAATAATATTTTTTTGAATGTTTTGAATATATAAATTGTTGTTTGAAATATTCCATTGTCTTGATGCTCCATTATATGAATGTGCAGATGGGCCTAAGCCAAGATATGGTTTGCCTTGCCAATAACTGCTATTGTGTTTACTTCTAAAACCTGGTTTAGCAAAGTTTGATATCTCGTAATGCTCGTAACTTTTTTGCGCCGCCCATTGCATTAAAATTTCAAATTGCCTGCTTTGTTTTTCTGCATCAATATTTTCTTTTTTATTTGTTGCAATCATTTTTTGCAAAGCCGTATTTGGTTCAACGGTTAATGCATAACAGGAAAGATGCGGCACATTTAATTGCAAAGCAGTTTCAAGATTTTGCAACCAGTACTCATCAGTTAAATAAGGTGTTCCATAAATAAGATCAACAGAAATATTGTCAAAACCGTATTGAATGGCAAGCTTAATACTTTTATAGGCCTGTTGTGCATTATGCGCTCTGTTCATCCATTGCAGGTCATTATCAAAAAAACTTTGCACGCCAATACTTAAACGGTTTATGCCAACTCCTTTCCAGGCCAATAATTTTTCTGCATTAATATCATCAGGGTTTGCTTCCAGCGTAACTTCTGCATCAACATCAATTCTACATAAAGAATAAAGTTTATCCATCATAGATCGTAAATCGTCAATCGTTAATAATGATGGTGTTCCTCCGCCAAAATATATAGTTGAAATATTTTCATTGATATAACCGTTTCTTAATTCCGCTTCATGGCAAATAGCATTAATCATTTGCGGCAATAAATTTTGCGAAACCGAAAAATGAAAATTACAATAATGGCAGGCTTTTCTGCAAAATGGAATATGAATGTAAATGCCTGCCATTGAAATAAAGTTTTGTAATCTTGTTTGGTGCAAATGGCAAAATTAATTCAATACAATCTTTATGTTTTATTGCTTTTTACGTTTTGTATTTTGTTTAGTATTGTAGAAGCACAAACAAATTTCAGGCTTATTATTCACCCTGTTTTAACTGGTACAACAACTCCCGGCGATTTAAATCTTCAAAACAATTTTAGTGATAAAGCAAGCTGTATTCAATATGTAAACCGTTTGCCAAACCTGCTTGCAATAAAAGGTTATGCGGCTGCATCTGTTGATTCTGTTTGGGAAGATTCATCATCTGTTTCTATAAAACTTTTTATTGGTAATAAATATCAATGGCAAAAATTGTATGTAAGCGATTCAAATTATGCTTTGCTTAATTCACTTGGTTATAATACGAATAATTTCAGCAGCCAAAATTTTTCTCCTGCAGCACTTGAACAATTATATAATCAGGTATTGAATTATTACATCAACAATGGATATCCTTTTGCCAGTGTTTTTTTAGACAGCATCGAAGTAAATGGAAATAATATTACAGCACATCTTGCTATACAAAGCGGCGCTTTATATCATATTGATACAATAATTGTTGAAGGCGGTGCACATATTTCAAAATTTCTTTTGCAGCAATATTTGCAAATTCATGAACATGATATTTATCGTGAAGATGTATTGGATAATATCAACCGTCAATTGGCAACGCTTACCTATTTACAACAAAGCGAACCATGGAAAATTGAAATGCTGAATACGGGCGCAGCCTTGCATTTATATCTTCAGCCAACAAAAAATAACAGTATAAATGTTTTAGTTGGCTTGCTGCCACAAAACGATCAAACCGGTGGTAAATTATTATTTACCGGCGAAGCAACTGTAGGTTTGCGCAACTCATTCGGCAAAGGAGAAACGCTTGGGTTTAACTGGCAGCAAGTGCAACCTAAATCGCCGCAGTTAAATTTATCTTTTCAACAGCCTTATATTTTTCACTCTTTGTTTGGTATAAATTTTAATTTTCAGTTGTATAAACAAGATTCACTCTATCTGAATATAAATACACAAATTGGCATACAATACCAGTTAACGCAGCATCAATCAGGCGCAATTATTTTCCAGGCTGTTGCAAGTAATGTTTTAAATGTGGATACAAATGTTGTGAAAGCAACCAACATGTTGCCGGCGGTTGCAGACGTAAATTCTACCGGCATTGGAGTGCAATACAATTTTAATAACACAAATTACCGCTTTAACCCGCGGCGTGGAAATGAGTTTTTCTTTACGGGAAGTTTTGGCAAAAAAAATATCAAAAAGAATAATGCTATTACCCAAATAAAAGATCCGGATTTTAATGCAGATAATTTGTACGATTCTGTTAAGCTGCACAGTTACCAGTTGCGTTTACAAGCAAATGCTGCCAAATATTTTCCTTTGGGAAAACAGTCTGCATTCAAAATAGCGTTTAACGCAGGGTGGTACCAATCGCCAAATTATTTTCAGAATGAATTGTATAGAATTGGTGGTTTTAAATTATTGCGTGGATTTGATGAAGAAAGTATTTATGCGAACTATTATTCTGTTGAAACTGCCGAATACCGTTATTTGCTTGCAAAAAATTCGTGGTTTTATGGGTTTACAGATTTTGGTTGGGCGGGTTATAATGTGAATGAAATAAAATTCAGTCATACATATTTGGGCTTTGGCGTTGGGCTTTCATTAGAAACCAACACAGGCATTTTCGGTATTTCTTTAGCTGAAGGAAAACGTGATGATTCAAAACTAAATTTTCAACAATCAAAAATTCATCTGGGTTTTATAAGCTTGTTTTGATGGAGTGAAATTACATTTGCTGCTTTAGCAATTGAAATATCTATTTATCATACTATTTTTTTTACTGCTGCATAGTGTAATTTTTGCGCAGGATACAAATGCAATACATAAGCAAATTGACAGCACTGTTTCAAAACAAAAATTTCTTACACATAAAGATTCCGCTTACTTAGATTCAATAAAAAAAGTTCAGGATAATATTTTCCGGAAAGATTCTTCGCATAAAGATTCTGCAATTGTTGCTGTTGCGGCTCACGTTACTGATTCTTTAACAGATACGTTAAAGAATAAAGCTCTGCAGGTAAAAATTCAGCCGGTTAAAAAAACTGTACAAAAAAATAAGGTAGTTCATTTAATGCCGGGAGCAATAAGAAAGGATGCGAATTATGATATTGTTTTTTATATTTTAATCTCCCTGCTGTTTTTTTTAGGATTAATAAAAACATCTTTTCCAAAATATGTAAACAGTATTTTTTCGCTATCATTCCAGGCAACCTTCAGGCAAACGCAGACAAGAGAGCAAATGGCTCAAAACTTTTTCCCGGCATTTATGCTGAATATATTATTTGTTTTATGCGGCGGTTTATTCATTACACTATTTGCCAAATTTAATAATTGGACCAAACTTGAATTTTGGCAGTTGTTTATTTACTCTACCTTAATATTATTGCTTATATATCTTGTAAAATATATAGTGATAAGTTTTATAGGCTGGGTTTTTAATACTAAAGAAGCTGCTGCTGAATACAGGTTTGTAGTTTTTCTCATTAATAAATTATTAGCCATTCTGTTGCTGCCGCTTTTATTCTTAATTGCGTATGCAGATACCAGAGTAAAAAATATATCAATTACCATAGTTCTTTGCCTTGCATTTTTTTCATTGGCAATACGCTATCTTGTTTCATTATCGCGCATCCGTAAAAACCTGAGTATAACGGCATTCCACTTTTTTATATACCTTTGTGCAGTGGAAATAATGCCTTTGCTTATTATTTACAAATTATTTCTTCAAACCAGCAATAGATAAATTATATAAATCGGGCAGTACGCATGATTAATAACGGGGTTAAAACATCTACTGGTAAAAAAAAATCCGTGCAAATATTAATAACTCAGCCAAGGCCTGAAAGCGAGAAGTCGCCGTATTTTGAATTAGAAAGAAAATATCCCATCCAACTTACATTTCATCCTTTTATAAAATTGGAGCCAATACCCGCAAGAGAATTCAGGAAGCAAAAAATTGATCTGACTACTTTTTCAGCCATAATTTTTACCAGCAGGAATGCTATTGATCATTTTTTCAGAACGTGCGAAGAAATGAAGGTTTCTATAAGTCAGGATAACAAATATTTCTGCATTACAGAAGCAGTGGCTTTATATCTTAAGAAATTTATTTTGTACCGCAAGCGCAAAGTTTTTTATGGCGCTGACGGCACTAATAAAAGTATGTTTGACGTAATTAACAAGCATAAAGAGAATGAAAAGTTTTTATATGTGTGTAGTGAAAATCAGCAGGATAATGAAATAGTAAACTGGCTGAAAAATAACAACTGCGATTTTCAGCTTGCTTTTATGTACCGTTCTGTTAGTAATGATGTGCGCGTAGTAATGGATAACAGGGCATTTGATATTATATGTTTTTTTACACCAAGTGGTGTACGCAGTTTATTTGATAATTACCCGAAGTTTAATCAAAACGGCACTTTAATAGGCGCTTTTGGAAATAATACTGTTAAAGCCGTAGAAGAAGCAGGTTTATGTGTTGTGATTAAAGCACCTGCACCGCATAGCCCTAGTATGATTTCGGCATTGGATAATTATCTTGCAGCATCAAAAAAGAAATAAAAATTTTAATAAGCACTTATTAAAATCCCGTTATTGCGGGATTTTTTGCTTTAATAAATAAGGGTTGGTATATGATGAAACACCATAAATACACAAATAGTCTTATTAATGAAACAAGCCCTTATTTGTTGCAACATGCACATAATCCTGTAAACTGGCATGCATGGAATGATGAAGCATTACAAAGATCAAAAAAAGAAGATAAGCCAATTTTAGTAAGCATTGGTTATTCTGCCTGCCATTGGTGCCATGTAATGGAGCGCGAAAGTTTTGAAAACGAAGCAACGGCGCAGATAATGAATGAGCACTTTATCAACATAAAAATTGATAGAGAAGAAAGACCGGATATTGATCATATTTATATGGATGCCGTGCAGGCAATAACAGGCAGCGGCGGATGGCCCTTGAATGTTTTTTTAACGCCGGATCTTAAACCTTTTTTTGGTGGCACTTATTATCCGCCGGTTCGAGCTTTTAACCGCAGCAGTTGGACAGAAGTTTTGCTTGCTGTAGCGAAGGCATATAAAGAAAAAAAAGATGAAATAACAGAACAAGCAAATAATCTTACGCAACATTTAGTAAATGCCGGTAATATAAGTGCAGGCAAACATGCTGGTTTATTTAACCAGGAGCTTTTAGATACAATTGCTGAAACCTTAATAAAAAGTGCCGACAAAGAATGGGGTGGTTTTGGCCAGGCTCCAAAATTTCCGCAAACATTTTCCATTCTTTATTTACTCAGACATTATCATTTTACTGAGAATGCAGAATCATTAAAGGTCGCGATGCTGAGTTTAGATAAAATGATGATGGGCGGCATGTACGATCATCTTGGTGGAGGTTTTTGCCGTTACAGTACAGACAGACGCTGGCAAATTCCGCATTTTGAAAAAATGCTGTATGATAATGCTTTGCTGATTGATGTTTTTACAGAAGCTTTTCAACTTACAAAAAAAGAAGAATATGCAAATGTTGTAAATGAAACAATTGAATTTATTAAAAGAGAAGTGACTTCGCCTGAAGGCGGATTTTACAGCGCATTGGATGCAGACAGTGAAGAAGTTGAAGGCAAATATTACACATGGAGGAAAGAAGAAATTGACGAATTGCTCGGCGGGGCAAGTGATTTATTTTGTTTAGTTTATAATGTGTCAGAAGCTGGAAACTGGGAGCATACAAACATTTTATGGTTGCCCGAAATTTTAGAAACAATTGCCAAACAATCGGGAATAGGTAAAGATGAGTTAATAAAGCAGCTTAATGAGTCAAAAGAAATTTTGTTTAACGCAAGGCAAAAAAAAATAAGACCATCATTAGATAATAAAATTTTATTAAGCTGGAATGCCTTAATAATTATAAGTCTTTGTAAAGCTTATGCTGCTTTCGGTATTGAAGAATATTTACAACTGGCTCAAAAAAATATTGCTTTTATCGAACAAAATTTGTTTAATGAAAAAAAAGAATTATTGCATAGCTGGAATAAAGTTGCAAACAGGCAGCCGGCTTTTTTAGATGATTATGCTCTGCTTATACAGGCTTACATTTATTTACATCAGTCAACAGCCAATGCGGATTATTTATTAAAGGCAAAGTCTTTAGCAGAAGAAGCCATAGAGTTTTTTAGTGATGAACAAAACAGTTTTTTTTATTTTACGCCTAAAGCTCAGGAAGATGTCCTTATTCGTAAAACAGAAATATATGATGGCGCTACTCCTTCCGGAAATGCTGTTATGGCAACCAATTTAATAATTTTGTCGGTTTATTTTGATATTGCTGAATGGAAAAAACGATCAGAGCAGATGCTTTCTTACATAAGCAGGCTTGCAGAAAAATATCCTTCATCTTTTGGAGTATGGATATTGAATTTGCAACTGTTGATTTATGGCGTAAAAGAAATTGTAGTAATGGGCGATAATTATCATTCTTTATTAAAACAGGTTATTCACGAATATATTCCGCTTAAAATTGTGCAGGGTTTTGCAAACGAAAACAGCGAATGGCCATTACTTAAAGAAAAGATAATTGCATCAAACCAAACAAAAATTTACATTTGCGAAAACTATAGCTGTTTAAAACCAGCGGAAAGCTTTAAAGAATTTAAAAATCAGCTAACTAAACATTTTTAGCAAAAAACACTTCTCAACAAAATAATTCACAATAATGTGCGTTCATATCTCTTGCTTGAAGGGGGTGGATAAAACTAACAAGTGATATCTCAATCTTTAAAGCTTTACAAATAAATTTAAAATTTTGCCAGAAACAGGAAACGGATGAGAAACCAAAGCTTTTTAATATTATTTCTTACTGCTTTTATAATAATGGCAGTTAGTTGTAATAAATCAGGAAAATCAAAATCAGTTGTCGGCGACGGGCAATTGCATGGTGTAGCTCCGGCTTCCAAGAGTGGTATGGCAAGGCCATACGGTATGGTTTTCGTTCCGCCAGGCACATTTCACATGGGGCCAAGTGATGAAGATGTAAATTATAATTTTACTGCCCGCAATAAAGAAGTTTCAATTAGTGGTTTCTGGATGGATGCCACTGAAATAACCAATAATGAATACCGCCAGTTTGTATATTATGTTAGAGATTCACTGGCCGCCATTCGTTTGGGTTATATGAAAGCTGGTAAAGATGGCGATACAGCCATTGACTGGAAAAGAGCTTCTGTAATTAAATATGGCGATAGAAATACATTAGAAAAGCTGAACGATCTTATCCTTGCACCAGACAACAGGTTGTATGGTAAAATGGATATTGATCCTGATATGATGGTGTATAATATACAGGGATTCAATCTAAAAGAAGCAGCCAAACGTGAAAATGCAGGCAGGCCAAGAAAAGATTTTATTTATCGTTATGATCAAAAAATTTATCCTGATACATTATGCTGGATGAGGGATTTCTCTTATTCATATAATGAACCGATGACAAAAAGATATTTTGCGCATCCTTCTTATGGAGAATATCCTATTGTTGGTGTAAACTGGAAACAGGCAGTTGCTTTTTGCCATTGGCGCACACGCTACCTCAATTCTTATCTTGAAAAAACAAAAAAGGCGCCGGAAAGCGATTTCCGTTTGCCTACTGAAGCAGAATGGGAATATGCTGCGAGAGGCGGCCGTTCACAATCAATGTTTCCCTGGGGTAATTATTATTTAAGAAATAAAAAAGGTTGCCTGCTGGCAAACTTTAAGCCCGGCAGAGGCAACTATCCTGAAGATGGCGGATTTTATACTGTAAGAGCAGATAGTTACTGGCCTAATGATTATGGTTTATATAATATGGCAGGCAATGTTTCAGAATGGACTTCGTCTTTATTTTATGAAGGAGCTTATAACTTTCAGCATGATATGAACCCGGATATTCAATGGAATGCATTGGATACCGATCCCCCGCGTATGAAACGTAAAGTAGTAAGAGGAGGAAGCTGGAAAGATGTTGGTTACTTTTTACAAACCAGCACCCGCCAGTATGAATATCAGGATACAACAAAATCCTATATTGGATTTCGTTGTGTGATTGATCTTCCATCTCAGTATAAGCACAAATAATCTTTTTATTTTTAAAAACAATATCCTTACAACCATCAAAATTTTAAAATTATGGCAGCAGCAATTCCTCCAAAAGTTAGCAGAGTAGTTGACATTTTCGTATCCATCGCAGCAGCAGTTGTTATCTGGGGCGCATTACAAAAATTATTACATACCCCTACAGCAGATTTATTTTTAAAGGTAGGCCTGGGAACTGAGGCCGCAGTTTTTCTTGTATATGGATTGTTATATCTCTATTACCCGGCAATTGATGATCACCAGGTAAAACTTGCAGGTGCAGCAGCTGCAGTGCCTCAAGGCAACCCGGCTTTAAAATCTATGGAAAAAATGCTGGAAGACGCAGATATTAATCCGGTAAATTTGGGCAAGCTTAGTGCAGGGTTTCAAAAACTTGGCACTACAGTTGAAAAAATGAGTGAAATAAGTGATGTAGTAAAAGCTACCGGCGACTATACCCAAAAAACAAAAGAAGCAGCACAGGCTCTCGACGCAATAAAAGATGCTTATTCAAATGCAGCAACTTCTGCCACTTCATTCAACAATTCTTCTGACGCTGCATCTGCAGGTGCGAAAGTATTTCACGAGCAGATACAGGTTCTAACTAAAAATCTTTCTTCTTTAAATACTATTTACGAATTGGAATTGCAGGAAAGCAATAATCATTTAAAATCATTGAACCAATTTTATGGTAAGCTTAACGAAGCATCTGCTGCCATGAATACAACGGCAAGTGATGCCGTAAAAGCTAAAGAGCAGATTATAGCACTTGCAAGTAATCTTGGTAAGCTGAATAATATTTATGGAAACATGATCAGCGCCATGCAGGGTGGCAGATCATAATAGAATAACTTTATTGAAATCATTTAAAATATAATCCGTAAAGTAATACAGATTTAATTATGGCATTACCTAAAGAGCCGCGGCAAAAAATGATCAACCTGATGTATCTGGTGCTTACAGCATTACTGGCACTAAATGTATCAGCTGAAATTTTAAATGCCTTTAAAACTGTGAATAGCAGTTTAACTGCAGCAAGCAGTACGTTAGATAAAAAAAATACAAGCATATTCTCTTCATTTAAAGCAGCGCTAGACGATGCAAGCACACATGACAGGGCTGCAAAATGGGAGCCAAATGCGCTAAAAGCCCGATCATTAGCAACTGAAATGGTAACATATATTGATGGTCTTAAAACAAGGGTAATTTACGCAGCTGACTATAATCCTAAAGACAGTAGTTATAAAGAAGATGATCTTGAGGCGCCTACAAGAATTATGACTGATCCTGGAAAGGCCGGTGATTCGCTAAGAAACATGTTGGGAAGCTACAAGGCAGCGTTATTAAATTTAGTAGACCCATCTGTAAGGCAACAATTTAGTATTTCTTTGCCAATTGATACTTCTGTTATAAAAACAAATAATAAAGCAAATAAAAATGATTGGTCAGCTTCATATTTTTATATGACACCTGCTGTTGCAGCACTAACTATTTTAAGCAAGTTTGAAAATGATGTAAAAAATAGTGAAGCTATGGTTGTTGATTATTGTTATCAACAGGTGGGAGCGGTAGAAAAAGTGTTCAATGCTTATCAGCCTTTAGTTGGTCAGAGTTCTAATTATTTAATGCCTGGTCAGGAACTTACTATCACCGCTGGCATAGGTGCTTATAATGCAGAATCAAAGCCTGTAGTTACTATCGATGGGGCCTCAGTTCCTATCAATGCAAATGGTGTTGCGGAATACAAAATGACTGCAGGCGGTACAGGCTCTTACACCAAGAACGTTGTGATTTCTTATTTTGATCAATCCACCGGCAAACAAGCACAACAAAGCTTTCCTTTAACTTATGCAGTTGGTTCGCCAACCGGCGCCAGCGTAAGTGCTGATGCGGTAAAAGTTTTTTATGTGGGTTTAGATAATCCTATAAGTGTAAGTGGGGGAAGTGTAGGTGATGAAAAAGTAGTTGTGAACATGACAAATGGCAATCTTACAAAAACAGCTCCTGGAAAATATACGGTGCATCCAGGCAAAGCCGGCACACCTGCAGTTGTAACTGTAGTTGCTGATGGCAAGCCAAGCACGTTTGAATTCAAAGTAAAAGATGTTCCGGATCCTGTGGCTAAAGTTGGTGTAAACAAGGGCGGCCGTATGAAGGTAAATGATTTTAAAGGGCAATTTGGAGTGCGTGCAGATCTTGAAAATTTTGTGTTTGAAGGTGTGAAGTTTACTGTTACCGGTTATACTGTTGTACTAACAGGTGCAGGTTTCCCGCAGTTACAGTTCAGGCAGGTTAAAGGCGCTTCTTTTGATCCTGTTCGTGACCTTATTGAAAAAGCAAAGCCAGGCACAACGGTTACTTTAGATGAAATTGATGCTGCTGGTCCTGGTGGAACAAGAAGATTGCCGCCTATAGTTTATAATTTGTACTAATAAAATATTGATATGCGTTTTAAATATTTTCTATTTATTGTTGCTGCAGCATTTTCATTAAATGCCTTAATGCAGGTAAATGCACAACAGCGCCCTGTGAAAAAAAGGCCGACATCTGCTTATGGCGGTACAACTACCCAACAAACAACACAACAGCAAAAGAAAAGTACCACATACGGAAATGATACTACGGGAAATCCCAATGCTTCTTCTTATAACAATACCGGTAATACATCAACAGCAGTTGATACAACATTGCCTATAACTTTCATTAAAGCAACGGGTAATGGTTTGCTTGATAGCACAAAAATGTCCTTGCGTAATGATGGGGCAGTAGAAAAGAATCTTGTAAAAGACAGAACACCGCTTGCTTATGAAGACATTCGTGAAGATGATGCGGTGTTTATGGTAAGAGTATGGAGAGAAATAGATGCGCGGGAAAAAATGAATCTTGGTTTTAGGTATGCAGCCGTGGAAGATAATGGAGGGCAGCGTTTTATTTCTATTCTTTTAAAAGCTATAAAAGATGGAGATGTTACAGCATTTAGCGGTGATGATGACAGATTTACAACGCCTATAACTGCAGATGACGCTATGAACGCTTTTGGTGGTGGGTTTGATACTGTAAAAGTATATGACGCAGATGGAAATGTAAACGGCTACCAGGTGCGTGCCACAGCCACAGACCCTGATTCTATTTATAAATTTCAACTTAAAGAAGAATGGATATTTGATAAAGAAAGCAGCCGCCTGTTCGTACGCATTATAGGCATTGCGCCCGTAATACCTTATAAGCTTTCAACAGGTGATATTGTTGCCAATAGTGAAAGACCTGTTTGGTGGGTCTATTATCCTGACCTGCGCCCCATACTTGCAAAATATGAAGTCTACAATCCTAAAAACATTGGTGCTCAAATGACGTGGGAAGAACTTTTTGAAAGCCGGATGTTCAGCAGTTATATTGTAAAATCAACCTTAGATAATCCCTACGATATACCGCTTTCCACTGTATATCCAAACAACACTTTATTCCGCTTGCTGGAAGGTGAAAAAATTAAAGACAAAATTTTTAATTACGAGCAATCTCTCTGGAGTTATTAATAGATGTTATAATTATTAAAAATTGATTGTAAAAAACTTGCAATAACTAAAGTTGTTGCATACATTTGTAATGGTTTTTCATAGGATATTGGATTTTAAAACGGGGCAGGATTTTCATCCAGGCCCCCTTTTTTTTTAAAGTAGTTTACCACCATTTCAGCCCTTGATTTTCCAATAATAATTTGTAATTCTTCCAATGAAAGTTCTTTAATTTTTTTTACTGATTTAAATTGCTGCAGTAACTGCGTTGCAGTTTTTTCTCCGATGCCCTGTATGTTTTCCAACTCATTTTTAAAAGTGCCTTTAGAGCGTTTATTGCGATGGAATGTAATGCCGAAACGATGTACTTCATCGCGTATTCTTCTTATTAAATTAAGTCCTTCACTATTCCATGAAAGTTTGATTGATTCTTTATCATTCGGAAAAAATATTTCTTCTTCATTTTTTGCAAGTCCAATTACTGTAAGCTTGCCTTCAAGATTTAATTCATTTATGCTTTCCATAGCAGCACTTAACTGCCCTTTGCCGCCATCAATTATTATTAGTTGCGGTAATGGTTGCTCTTCATTTATCAATCGTTTATATCTTCTGTAAACAACTTCTTTCATCGTTGCAAAATCATTAATGCCGATAACTGTTTTTACATTAAAATGCCTGTAATCTTTTTTACTTGGCAGGCTGTTTTTAAAGCAAACCATTGCAGAAACAGGATAACTGCCCTGGAAGTTTGAGTTATCAAAACATTCAATATTAGCCGGTAATTCTTTTAAGCCAAGTTGTTGCCGAAGCTCATGCAAAACTTTATGCTGCGCTTCATTGCTTTGTTCAAGGTGCAGCATCTTTTGCCTTTTTAATTCTTCTTTAAAGTGATGCACATTTTTTTGAGACAATTCAATAAGCTTTAATTTATCTCCGCCTTTTGGAACCGTAACGTCTATTTCATTTTCAGGATAATCAATTAAAAAAGGAACAACAATTTCTTTGGCTGTGCTGTTAAAACTTTCTCTTAATTGCGCAACAGCAAAAATCAAAATGTCAGCTTCACTTTCTTCAAGGTTGGTTTGTAATTCTACCGTGTGTGTTTGAATAATAGTTCCGTTTTCAACCATTAAATAATTTACAAAAGCAACATCACCTTCTTTTACAATTGTGAAAACATCAATATTATTCAAATGCTTGCTTACTATAACTGAACGCGACTGGTATTGTTCAAGATGATTGATTTTTTTTCGGGTGAATTCTGCTTTTTCAAAATCAAGTTTTGATGAATATTCATTCATCAAAGTTTTATAAGCAGCAATTATTGGTGAAAGATTTCCTTTCAGCATTTGCCTTACCTGCATTAATCCATTTGTATAATCTTCTGCAGATTGAAAAGCCTCGCATGGTCCTTTGCAATTGCCCAAATGATATTCAAGGCAAACTTTAAATTTTTTTCTTACTATATTTTGCTCAGTAAGATTAAGCTTGCAGGTGCGCAACGGAATATACTGGCGGATAAAACTAATAAGCTCTCTTACTTTTCCGGCTGATGTGAATGGGCCAAGATATTCAGAGCCATCATTTATTTTTTTGCGTGTAAGAAAAATGCGGGGAAAAGGTTCTTTTTTTATAATAATATAAGGATATGATTTATCATCTTTCAGGTTAATATTAAAACGCGGCTGAAATTCTTTGATCAAAGAATTTTCCAGTAAAAAAGCGTCCTGCTCAGAATTTACGATAGTGAATTCTATATGATGAATGCGGTTAACAAGTTCATGTGTTTTGTACCCGGTAAAAGTTTTTGAAAAATAAGAGCTTACTCTTTTCCTGATGTTTTTTGCTTTTCCCACATACAACAATTCATTCAAGCTATCATAATATTTATAAATGCCAGGTTGATTTGGAATGGAACCGGAAATAGCCTGGAATTCAGCTAACGTCATGCCTGCAAAAATAATTCAGTATTAAGGTTTGATTGAGAAAGAAAAATATAAAGTGTTGCAGTTATTACTATTTCAGTTGTTTTACAACGCCAATTTTTAAACCGTAATTAAAAAGATACTCTCTGTTTGGATATTTATCAACAAGAGAAGGCAACATTTGATAACGCAGTTGGGGGCCTAACTGCCAGCGGTAGCTTCCGGAAGTGTAGCCTAAAAATGTTTCTGCATTTGCATTCACATTCCAATTGCGCACGTAAGCAGATCCATCAGTATAATTTTTATAATTGGAAGAAATAATTAACGGTTGTTTATCGAATGTATAAGTTGGCTGAACAGAAGCGCCCACACCCCAACTTAATCTTCCGTTGCCTAAAACTTTCCATTCTATACCCAGTGGCATTGATAGTTGATAATAACGGTTTTTAATAGTAAGCGGGTCATTGCCTGGTGTGCTTCGTAAACTTGATATTGCGTTTACAGTGCTTGCATATTCACCTTCATTAAGTGTTACGGAAGCAGTTTCATCTTTATGCAAAAAAGCATCAATCTTATACTGGCTTATATTAAACTGGAAGCCGCCGGTAAGTGAAAACCTTTTATTCAATTTATAACCAAGTGCTAAACCTGTTTCATAACCTAAAGCCGGGCTTTGGTTTATTGCTTTTGAAGGATCAATACTATAATCAGATTCTAATGCAGCACCAGAATTTTTATTGTCATTTACAGGCTTGTTTTTCTCATTAAGCCTGCGATAACTTATAGAAGGCGCTATATAGAATCTAAAATCAAAACGCGATGAATTTTTTCCAAGCTGGTCTAAAGAGGGTAATAAATCTTTATGTTCAGGCGGAACGTTCAAATTAAAATCAACATAATTAAAATCACTATTTCTTGGCGAAAAGAATGCAACACCGCCTTTTGAATAGTGAACAGGTTCTGTATTTAAAATGCTTCTTAATCTTGATGTTATATCAAACAAATAATTATCAATATTTCTAAATGATGACGAGGCATTATCTGGTACTGCAATTAATGTATTTATATTGTTGTTTGTGCTATTTTTTAATGAAGATACATCGGCTATGCCAGATACATTTTGAGAATAATCCATAGATGAACCGGCAACATTTGAAATAACATTTGTATTAGATAGCTGCAAGGCAACAGCTTCATCAATTTTAATTTTTTCAACCGCTGCTATTATGGTACGTGAGGTTAACTGGTCAATTGCATAACTATTATCAACTGCTGGTTCATTACTTTTTACTTCATCATTTATTTTTGATGGTGTAATGTTTGCCGGGCTTTGTAAAGAATAAACAAAGTTTGGCGTTACAGAATCTGGTACAGGCTTATTAAGTATAGTGCCAACAACCAAAGCTGAAATTATTAAAACAGTAAACACAGAAAGCGCCGGCCATTTTTTAGGTGCATGAATCTCACCGCGTATATTTTTCCATACACGATCTGATGGATACATCCTGTGCTCGCTTACATGCTGCTGGAGATATTCTTCGAATTCATCTGTATGATTGGAATCGTGCATGGTGCTTGTTCAATAAACTATTTAAATGCTGCGGTAAGATTATAGGCCTCGCTTGGCTTATCAATTATTTTCTTTTTAACCAATATAGTTTCAAGCATAGTTTTAGCTCTTGTACATTGGCTGCGGCTTGTGCTTTCTTCTATGTCCAGCATTTGCGAAATTTCTTTGTGGCTGTATCCTTCAATTGCGTAAAGATTCAGCACGGTTCTGTATCCTACCGGCAATAACCGTATGCACTCAATTACCTGTCTTGCCAACATCAAAGAAGGAATTGTTTCTTCCTTCACCTGCACATCTGTTACATATGCTAAGTCAAGGCTTTCGCTGAACTTTTTATACTTCTTAAGAAAATTAATACAGGTATGTACAATTATTCTTCTTACCCAGCCTTCGAAAGAACCAGAGTTGCGGAAAGAACCCATTTGAGTAAATACTCTTATAAATCCTTCCTGCAGCATATCTTCAGCATCTTCACGGTTTTGTGCGAAACGGTAACACACTGACAGCATTTTTGGGCTGTATCTATTATACAGTTCCCGTTGTGCTACAGGGTCGTTGTTAAGACAGCCGGTTAAGATGGCTTGTTCGGTCATGCGAGGTAATTAGTTAATTACCCACCAAGGTAGACAAATTTTAAATGCAAATTGCTGCAAATCAAAAAACTTTGTGCAAGCCCGGTGGTTGTTGATAAAAGAATCTTATATCAATTTAGAACTTTTTTAGCGTCTGATTTTAAATACAAAACTTAAAAAAATTTATGCCGGTTGCTTTGCCGCAGCATATTTTCTTTCCCCTATTTGCTGGCGCCACATAGCATAGTAGAGGCCTTTTTCATCAAGCAGTTCATAATGCGTTCCTGTTTCTACAATTCTTCCTTTTTCCAAAACATAAATTCTGTCTGCATGCATTATAGTGCTAAGCCTGTGTGCAATTAAAACAGTTATCTGTTCTTTCATTTCAGATATCTGTTTTATGGTTGATGTTATTTCTTCTTCTGTTATTGAATCAAGTGATGAAGTTGCTTCATCAAATATCAATAAATGCGGATGCCTTAATAAAGAACGTGCAATGCTCAATCTTTGTTTTTCACCTCCGCTTAATTTTAATCCGCCTTCACCAATTACTGTATTAATTCCTTTATCTGCACGCTCTAATATATTCTGGGAACTTGATTTATATAAAGCATCCAATAATTCTTCTTCTGTTGCGGCTGGATTTACAAATAGCAAATTTTCTTTTATAGTGCCTGCAAATAATTGTGTATCCTGCGTTACAAAACCAATTTGTGTTCTTACATCTTCAAGCGCAATATCATTACTGTCAACATCATTATAATATACATTTCCGTTTTGCGGATGATATAAACCAACAAGCATTTTTACCAGCGTACTTTTACCTGCGCCTGACGGGCCGACGAATGCTATAGTTTCACCTTTTTCTACCTCAAAAGAAATATTGTCAAGCGCTTTATATTGTGCAGTTTGATGCTTGAATGAAACCTGATCAAAACTTAATTGATAAATATTACCAATATGCGTTGGCAGTGCAGGAGTTTTTTCAGCAGGTCTTTTCATTACATTATCAAAATTTATCAGTGATGCTTCAGCTTCGCGATAAGCCATAATAATATTTCCTATTTCCTGTAATGGACCAAAAATGAAAAACGAATAAAATGTAAGCGTCATTACCTGGCCGGCAGTAAGCTGTCCTCTGAAAACAAGCCATGCTAATGTGAACATTATAACCTGTCTTAAAAAGTTTACAAATGTGCCTTGTATAAAACTTAATGTTCTTATGCTTTTTACTTTGCGCAATTCAAGCCCAAGAATTTTATATGTATTGTTGTTTAACCTGTCAACCTCCTGGTTGGTTAAACCAAGACTTTTTACCAACTCAATATTGCGTAAAGATTCAGTTGTAGAACCTGCTAAAGCATTTGTTTCTTTTACTATATTTTTTTGAATAACTTTTATTTTCTTGCTTAAAAAACTTGTTAGCCATGCAAGCGCGGCAATGCCAATGGTATAAATGGGCATGATTGACCAATGCAAACTGAAGGCATAAATGCTTACAAAAACAACACCTATAAATATGGCGAATAAAACATTGATGAATGAAATAATAAACTTCTCACTGTCTGCTCTAACCTTTGATAAAATAGAAAGTGTTTCGCCGCTGCGCTGATCTTCAAAATCCTGATAAGGCAACAGCATGGAGTGCTTTAATCCATCAGTAAAAATTTTAGCGCCAAATTTTTGAACAATAACATTGGTGAAATAATCCTGGAATGCTTTTGCAATTCTTGATACCATTGCAACGCCAATAAAAATTCCTAAGAAACCTAACACTCCCCAGATAAATTCATGGGTTGTTCTTGTTGCATCTTTAATAAAAATTTTGTGCGCATCAAAGTGACCAATGTCAAACGGATGTGTTAGAAATTTATCAAAGAATCTTCCAAAATAATAGGGATCAAGCATAGAAAAACTTTGGTTGATGGCAGCAAGAAGTAGCGCTAAACCAACCAGCCATTTATATGGCTTTAAGTAATGAAGCAAAATTTTCATTAAATAATTTTTATATTATAAGTTTCGATGTTAGTTATTAAAGATCCGAAAAATTAAACAGTGTTTTTTTGTTGTTTGAATTGATTCCAATCCATGTTTCACTTTACTACATCAATGCAATATCCAGCACTTGCTGCATGTTTTTTACATAATGAAATTCTACACCTTTTATAAAACTGCTGTCAATTTCTTTTACATCTTTTTCGTTCAATGCGCACATTAATATTTCTCTTAGCCCGGAACGTTTTGCGGCCAACACTTTTTCTTTTATTCCGCCAACAGGCAGTACCTGGCCGCGCAAAGTAATCTCACCTGTCATTGCCAGGTACGGTTTTATTTTTCTTCCTGTAAATGCAGATGCGAGTGAACTCATCATAGTTACACCTGCGCTTGGTCCATCTTTCGGTACAGCACCTTCGGGCACATGCACATGAATATTTTTTTTGCTGAAGATGGAAGGATCAATACCATATTTTTTTGCATTTGCCTGCAGGTAACTTAAGGCTGTTGAAGCACTTTCCTTCATTACATTACCAAGATTTCCTGTAAGCTTTAATTCACCCTTGCCTTCGCTTAAAATAGTTTCAATAAAAAGAATATCGCCTCCAACATACGTCCATGCAAGGCCAACAGCAACACCAGGAATATTTGCAGTTTTGTATATTTCGTTACTGTACCTCTGTGTACCTAAAATTTTTTCTACATCCTGCAAAGAAATAGTTGGTGCAATTTTATTACGTGTTGAATATTCTTTTGCTTTATAACGCATGATTGATGCAAGCTGTCTGTCCAACTCACGCACGCCGCTTTCACGCGTATAGCTTTCAATAATTTTTTGTAAAACCTTATCGCTGATTTTTAGCTTTAGTTTATCTAAGCCATGCGCTTCTTTTTGTTTTGGAATAAGATGCCGCTGTGCTATTTGAATCTTTTCTTCAACAGCATAACCGCTCAGATCAATTATTTCCAAACGGTCGCGCAACGCAGGCTGTATATTCTGAACATTATTCGCTGTCGCTATAAAAAGCACTTTACTTAAATCATATTCAAGCTCTAAATAGTTATCATAAAAAGTATGATTTTGTTCAGGATCCAATACTTCAAGCAAAGCAGATGAAGGATCGCCACGAAAATCAGCGCCCACTTTATCTATTTCATCCAACACCATTAAAGGATTGGATGATTTTATTTTTCTAATGTTTTGAACAATGCGGCCCGGCATTGCACCAATATAGGTTTTACGATGACCGCGTATTTCGCTTTCATCGTGCAAACCACCTAAACTTACGCGCACATATTTTCTGCCAATGGCATGCGCAATGCTTCTGCCCAACGATGTTTTGCCAATTCCTGGTGCGCCTGTAAAGCACAAAATTGGACTTTTCATATCGCCTTTTAATTTTAAAACGGCGATGTATTCAAGAATGCGTTCTTTAATTTTTTTCATGCCGTAATGATCAGCATCTAAAATTTTAGAAGCATGTTTCAGATCATAATTATCTTTTGTGTATTCATTCCATGGAAGGTCAAGCAGCAGATCGAGATGATTATAAATAACAGAATAATCCGGCGTTGTTGGGTGCATTCTTTCCAACTTTGCAATACTGCTTTTAAACATTTCCTTCGCAGCCTCAGACCATTTTTTTGCTTCACCTTTTTTTCTCAACTCTGCAACCTCACGTTCATTGGTATCGCCACCTAATTCATCTTTAATGCTTTTTAATTGCTGCTGTAAAAAATATTCACGTTGCTGTTTATCTATTTCAGTACGCGTTTTTGTGGTTACTTTATTTTTCAGCTCTGCGAATTGCAATTCTTTTTGCAAAAGTTCAATTAATTTTTCTGCACGCAGTTTTAGATCATTAATTTCAAGCAGGCATTGTTTTTCGTTTACATCGCTGTTTAAATTACTGCTTACAAAATTTATAAGAAAAGAAGGGCTTTCAATATTTTTTAAAATGATGGAAGCTTCCGCCGGCATGTTCGGCGATATCTGTATGATCTGGGCAGCAAGGTCTTTTATAGAGCCTGTATGTGCATCAAAAGTTTCTTCCGTTGAAACGTCATCATCATTTAATACTGTAATGCTGGCAGTATAATAAGGGTCTGATTGTATAATGCTGTTTACATTAAATCTTTTTTTTCCCTGTATGATAATCGTTGTGCCGCCATCAGGCATTTTAATCAACTTTACAATTTTGGCAACTGTTCCAACATTGCAAAGATCTATGGGTTCAGGTTCTTCTACATTAGCATCTTTTTGTGAAAGAACGCCTATAAGTTTATCCTTTTTATAGGCTTCGTTTACGGCTTTAATGCTTTTGTCCCGTCCAACTGTTATTGGCAAAACAACACCTGGAAAAAGTACGGTGTTTCTCAAAGGCAATAATGGCAGTGTATCCGGAATAACAAGATTTTTATCCTGTTCATCATTTTCATTAAGTGGTATAATAGGTAAGAAGTCCGCATCTTCATCACCAAGCATAAACTTGTTCATCTTCATAAGATCCTTTTCAAAGTCAGTTTGTCACCAATTATTAATAAATGCTAAAATTTAAAGCGAAGGTAAAAAGGTTCAATTAAAATGCCAGACAGGAAAACTGGCGGGATTGTCACTAATTTCAGCTACTAACCTGAAAATTTCAGTTCCTTTATCAGAAATTTCGACGTTCCTGGTAATTTTAAAGCTCTTTTTATAACCCTTCATACACAATAGCAGCACCTTGTCCAACGCCTACACACATAGTTGCCAATCCGTACTTTAAATTTTGTCTTTTCATTTCATGCAATAACGTAGCAGAAATTCTTGATCCGCTGCAACCCAAAGGATGACCTATTGCAATTGATCCTCCGTTTACGTTTATCTTATTTATATCTAAACCCAGTTCATTAATGCATGCCAGCGATTGTGCTGCAAACGCTTCATTTAATTCAATCAAATCTAAATCGCCAACATTTAAACCAGCTCTTATTAATGCTTTTTGTGTGGCAGGCACAGGTCCAATGCCCATTATAGATGGATCAACACCTGCTACAGCCATACTTTTAATTTTAGCCAATGGTTCTAAATTAAAAAGTTTTACCGCTTCCTCACTTGCCAGTAATAAAGCAGCAGCGCCATCATTTATACCTGAGGAATTGCCTGCTGTTACAGTTCCTTCTTTTGCAAACGCGGGTTTTAATGCAGCTAATTTTTCAAGCGATGTTTGGCGCGGATGTTCATCTTCGGAAAACCAGGTTATAAGTCTGTCGTGTATCATTTCAACAGCAACAATTTCATCTTCCCATTTGTTTTCAGCGAGTGCTGCAAAATATTTTTGTTGTGACGCAAATGCGAATTCATCCTGCTGTTCACGGCTTATATTGAAACGCTTTGCAACATTTTCCGCAGTTTCACCCATTGAAAAAGGATAATACATTTCAGCCAAAACTTTATTAGTAAAGCGCCAGCCTATTGTTGAATCATAAATTTCTGCTTTGCGATTGAATGCACCTTCACTTTTTGCCATAACAAAAGGTGCTCTTGTCATGCTTTCTGTTCCACCTGCTATATACAACATTCCTTCGCCACACATAATTGCACGTGCCGCATCCATAATAGATTGAAGCCCGCTTGCACATAAACGATTTACAGTGCAGCCGGCAACAGTTACGGGCAAACCTGCAATCAATGCAGCCATTCTTGCAACATTACGGTTGTCTTCACCGGCCTGGTTTGCATCTCCTGCAATTACATCTTCAATTGCATTTACATCAACAGGGTTGCGGTTTAATAAAGCTGTAATTACATGCGCCAACAAATCATCAGGCCTTATAGAACTTAATCTTCCGCCATATTTTCCAACAGGTGTTCTTACTGCATCAATTATATAACAATCATTCATTGTAGAATATAGTTAAAGTTCATGGCTCATAGTTTTGAGCGGATGCAAATATAATTGTGTTTAAACTATGCGTTTTTTATCCGATTCCTGATATTAAATTTTTGTAACGATGCGGCTGCTTAATTTTATTGCTTCAACTTTTTCATACGAAGTGATGATATTGTTTAATAATACGCTCGGGAAATCGTTATAACTTAAATTACATTCAATGAAAGCTTTGTTGTATTTGTTTATGTGTGGTGCAATTATTTCCTGTAAAAAAGAAATAGATAATAATGGTGACAACAACGGAGGTGGTAACGATACCATTCCTGTTATTATCACTCCAACAGATCCAACGGTTGCAAATTCTATTGGTTTTTTTATGAATGACTGGCAGCCGAAAAACTTTATTGCGCCCTCATATAAAGACACAACAATACCTTCATCTGCCAACATTACTGTGACGGTTGATGCTTCAACCGTTGTTACAAAAATTTCTCCCTGTTTGTTTGGAAACAATGTAAATCCTTACATGACGCAAATGGTAACAGAGCCAACGCTACTCACACATATTACTGATCTTCATCCAAAAATTTTACGTTTTCCCGGCGGTAATTTAAGCAGCCTTTATTTCTGGAATGCTGCTCCCGGCAATCCGCCTGCTGACGCGCCTTCAAAATTATTAGATGCAAATGGTAATCAAATTGATCCCGGTTATTGGTATGGAAATAATACGGATAGCTGGACCATTTCTCTGGATAATTATTACAACATGTTGCAGCAAACAAACAGTGAGGGAATTATTACTGTGAATTATGCTTATGCAAGATATTCTACTGCTGCTGATCCTGTTGCTGCTGCAGCACATCTTGCTGCCGATTGGGTAAGATATGATAATGGACACACCAAATATTGGGAGATTGGCAATGAAAGCAATGGTACATGGCAGGCCGGTTACCGCATTGACGTTTCGCAGAATAAAGATGGCCAGCCAGTAGTTATAACCGGTGATTTATATGGCAAACATTTTAAAGTATTTGAAGATTCTATGCGTGCTGCGGCAACTGAAATTGGTAAAACAATTTATATCGGTGCACAACTGCTTGATGCGCCTCCGCAATCATGGTCAACACCAACAGACATGAGTTGGAATCAAGGTGTGTTTGGTGAGGCCGGCAACAGCACAGATTTTTATATTGTGCATGATTACTTTACACCTTACCTGCAAAATTCTTCTGCCTATGAAATTCTTGCCACCGCTACTGATGTCACCAGATCTGTTATGGATTATCTCAATCAAAGTATAACATCATCAGGCGTTACACCAAAACCGATTGCCTTAACCGAGTGGAATATTTTTGCTGAAGGTTCTATGCAAATGGTGTCAAACGTTGCGGGAATGCATGCGGTAATGGTGCTGGGCGAACTGATGAAAAATAAATTTGGAATGGCAAGCCGCTGGGATTTGGCGAATGGTTGGGACAATGGGAACGATCATGGCTTATTCAGTAATGGTGATGAACCCGGCGTAGCTAAGTGGAATCCGCGGCCGGCTTTTTATTACATGTATTTCTTTCAAAAACTTTTGGGCGACCGGTTTATTAATTCAACTGTAACCGGCACCTATTCCATAAGCACTTATGCTTCCACATACAGTTCAGGAGAAATAAGCCTGGCGCTGGTAAATACAGCTTCATCTGCACAAACAATAAAACTTGCTTTCAAAAATTTTAATGCAGGCAACCGCTTTTACTGGTATACTTTAGTTGGCGGAACTGATAATAATGGATTCTCAAGAAAAGTAATTATAAACGGGCAAGGGCCTTCAGGTGTTGCAGGCGGTCCTGATAATTACGCAAACTTAAAGGCATATTCTTCAACTACAGCAAAAGGCATTGAATTAACATTGCCTCCAATGAGTGTTGTATGTATGGCGGTTGATAAGAAATGATTTTATGTAATCATCTGCAATTCTTTATGGTATCGTCCCTTGTGTCACTCCCTTGTACTTCATATTTCATGGCAGCATTCGTTTCTTAACAAGCTCTTGTTACAACTTAAAAAAATAAAGACCTGCGGCAACTTATCTTTGCGCAATGATCTCCGCGCAGCAAACAAATATTAGAAATTTAAGTCTTGATGAATTGCAAAATTATTTTGCTGAAATTGATGAGAAAAAATTCCGCGCAAAACAGGTGTATGAATGGCTTTGGCAAAAACATGCAGGCAGTTTTGATGCGATGACAAATCTTAGTAAAGAACTGCGGTTAAAGTTAGCTGAGTATTTTTCTTTACCTGCCTTAACCATCAACACAACACAATACAGCGCAGATGGCACTATAAAAACCCGCTTTAAAACTTTCGATAATCATTTTGTAGAAGGTGTTTTAATTCCAACAGAAGACAGGAAAACGGCTTGCGTTTCATCACAGATCGGCTGTAGCTTGAATTGTTCTTTTTGTGCCACCGGGAAAATGGAGCGTGAACGTAACCTGACCTTTGATGAGATATACGACCAGGTGGCATTGATAAATAAAGAAACAGAAAGAATTTATAATAAGCGCTTATCGAATATTGTATTCATGGGCATGGGCGAACCTTTGCTCAATTATAATAATGTGCTGAAAGCAATTGAAAAAATTTCTGCTGAAGATGGAATGGGAATGAGTCAAAGACGCATTACGGTTTCAACAGCAGGCATTGCAAAAATGATTAAGAAATTAGGTGATGATAAAGTGCGCTTTAAACTGGCTTTGTCTCTTCATGCTGCAAATGATAAAAAGCGTAACCAGATAATGCCCATTAATGAAACCAACAATATTAAATCACTGGTTGATGCGCTGAATTATTTTTATCGCCAAACAAATAATGAAGTAACATTTGAATATATCCTGTTCAAAAATTTTAATGATTCGCAAAAAGATGCAGAAGAACTGATGAAAATATACAGGCAGGTGCCTGCAGATTTGGTAAACATTATTGAATATAATCCTATTGATGGTGCACACTTTACCAAACCGGATGAACAAACGACTGAAAATTTTATGAAGTTTTTAGAAGACAATCGTGTAAATGCACGGTTAAGAAGAAGCCGTGGTAAAGATATTGATGCAGCCTGCGGGCAGTTGGCTAATAAAAATTAATTTTTAATTTCAATCTTGCCAATAAACGCTATGCAACTGCTTCTTCGTACTTAATTTGTTTTAACCGGTGCCGGTGGCCTTGCCGGTAACTTAGTAGCTGTATTTATCTTCTTCATTATCTCATCTACTGCACGTTCCAACTGCGAATCATGACCAGCGATAACAGATTTAGGATCGTTTTCCACTTCAATGTCTGGATCAACTCCATGTCCTTCAATTGTCCACTTACCTTGCATATCAACCAACCCGAATTCGGGTACAAATACTTCCCCGCCATCAATAAGATCACCATGACTGGAAATACCAACAACCCCGCCCCATGAGCGTTTACCGATAAGCGGACCTAAGCCAGCCTGCCTGAACATATACGGGAATATATCACCATCTGAAGCAGAATTTTCATTTAATATAGCATCCATTACACCACCGAATGCGCCATCAGGATAAGTTGAAGGTGCATCAGAAGTGCGTGAATAATCAACCGCTAAAATTTTACGGCTCAATCTTTCAATCAACATGCGGGATACATTGCCTCCACCGTTTGCACGCACATCTACCACCATACCTTCTTTATTCAACTGCGGGTAATACCATTTTATAAATTCACGAATGCCGTTTGCGCCCATATCAGGAATATGAATATAACCAACCCTGCCGCCACTCATGTCTGAAACTTTTTTGCGGTTGCCATCAACCCAGTTAAGATAAATAAGATTGCCTTCGTTGGTAATGGGTTTGTAGGATATAGTTCTTGCGCCGGTTGTTTGCGGCGAACTGTTTACAAGCATCGTTACAGGGCCATCAGCTTTATTACGCAGGTATTCATAAATATCTTTATCAGCAGTTACATCTTCACCATTTATCTGTAAAATATAGTCGCCCGTTTTTGCATCAACGCCCGTTTCTGTAAGTGGCGAGCGATAAATTTCTTCTTCATTCTCCCCTTCAAAAATTTTGCTGATGCGGTAACGGTTAGAAGCTTTATCTATTACAAACCTTGCACCTGGCAATGCAACTTTTGGCCTGGCCGGCATTTGAAAATCACCGCCTGCTATATACGCATGCTGCACTACAAGCTCTGAAATCATTTCTGAAATAACATAATTCAAATCTGCACGATGTGCAACATACGGCAGCCATGTTTTATATTCGTCTCTTAGTTTAACCCAATCGTAACCATGCATGTTTGGAACATAAAACCAATCGCGGTAGCGGCGCCAAACTTCATTAAAAATCTGCACCCATTCCTGTTCAGGGTTTACTTCTGTAACAAGCCCGGAAGTGGAAACAGCTTTGCCGCTTTTATCTCCGCCGGGAATTGCATCTAAAATATTCATGCTTATTGAAGGCGAGAAAGTTGTTGCCAGCAATTTTGAACCATCGCGTGAAAGTGAGTAACCGCCAGCATTTTCAGCAAGTGAAGATTCTTTGCGGTCTTTGAGGGAATAGATGCGAACTGATGGCTGTGTTTCTGCATCACGTCCATAATAAAAAGGTGGATTAACTATATAAACAAGGTAGCCTGTTTTTGCAGAAAGACCACTGTAATTATTGGCAGCTACAGGCACACGAGTTATCCTGTTTGTTATACCATCAAAGTCAATTGTTTCAGGCTTTGCAGAAACCGTATTCGTTTTGTTTTCTGCAGGTTTTGTTTTTGACGAATCAACACTTCCTTTTACTTTTTTAATTTCTTTTTCATTTTGCGGTTTTCCCGTTGGTGGTTCAGCTTTGGATGTTTCTTCTTCATTTGGTGTTACGGTAACTTCATCAGATTGCTGCGGGAAAGGATTTTTTACATCTTTTCTTAATGCCATTGCATAGATCATAGTACTGCGATTGCTTGCATAGTTAAATTCAACACCGGATACCAGCGGAGCAAATTCTCTGTCGCTTAAATAATATAAATAATCACCGGAAGGATCAAAAGTTGGATTGTATGCATTGAACATTGAATCTGTAACCTTGTGCAGTTTGCTGTTGTTAACATCGTAGATATAAACAGAATAAAAATTGTTTCCTCCTGCAAAGCTGAAAGCAAGATAATTGCCTTTAGGTGACCATTCATAATCAGTTACCTGGCCTCTTGGCGCATCAACAATTTGTACTATTTTTTTTGTTGCGATAGTAAGTATATACACCTTGCCATCCTTATCAGAATATGCAATTTTTTTACCATCAGCACTCCATTCCGGAGCATAGTGTTGTGCACTGCTGCCTGATGTTAATTGTTGCGGCGCACTCATTCCATCCTGTGCAACAGTCCACACTTCTTCTTCGCCGCTTTTATCAGAAATAAATGCAACCTGCGAACCATCCGGTGACCAGCTTGGAAGTTTATCATGTGCATCTGATGAATGAGTAAGATTTCTGGTAGCACCTTTTTCTGCAGGAACAGAAAATATATCACCACGCGCTTCAATTAAAACACGTTCACCTTTAGGAGAAAGCGCAGTGCTTTGAATGTAATCTGCAACATTTATTGTATGCGGTCTTTTGTATACACCATCATCAGGAACGGTGATATTTAATTTTTCAGATTTATTAGTTTGTGTATTGAATATTTCAAGTTCGCCATTGCGTTCATATACAATCTGATTCTCTTCGTCAGAAGATGGCCAGCGAATATCCCAGTCTTTAAAAGAAGTTACCTGGTCTGTTTTGCCTGATGCTATATCATAAGTATATAAATTAAATTTTCCATCTTTATCTGAATTGAAATAAATTTTATCACCTATCCACATTTCATCGCGGCTTGCTCTTTCTCCTTCTGATATTTTCTTTGTATCATTATTGCTCAAATCATAAATATATAATGTGTTTGCCTCCCCGCCACTATATCTTTTTTCAGAACGAAAATCTCTTGTACGTGGTGAATACACCATCTTTTTTCCATCGGCAGAAAAATCTCCTGACCCTGCTTCGGGCATTGGTAAAGCCGTAGCAGCACCTCCATTTATTGATACTGAATAAAGTTGGCTTACCGGCAAAGTCCATGAATCTCTTTGCGAACGGAATATGATTGATTTGCCATCAATACTCCAGCCCATAACCTGGTTGTCATAACCCCAGCGTTGAGTAAGTGGACCTTTTGCAGGATAAAATGTTAGCTGCTTTGGTACGCCCCCTGTTGAGGGTATCACATACACTTGTTCATCACCATCATATTGCCCCGTAAAAGCAATATATTTTCCATCAGGAGAAAATTTTGCGAACACTTCCATGCCCGGGTGTGCTGTAAGCCTTGTTGCCATGCCGCCGCTTGTTGATACGGTCCATAAATCGCTTGCATACGTAAATACAATGCGGCTGCCATATACATCAGGAAAGCGTAACAACTTTGTTTGCGCATTTGCAGAAACTAATAAAACAGTTGATAAAAATAATGTTATTGCTGTTTTAAAATAACGAGGATAATTTCTCATAACCATCAGTAAAGATTAGAAAGCTAAAGCTAACAGATATATTTATTTCAAAAATTCTTCTTTGCTTTCTTTTTAAAGAATTGTTTTTAAAATAAAGAAGCCGTTCCATAACGCGATGGAACGGCTTCTTTTCATCAACAGCCCGTTATTATTTCTGAATAGTTAATCTTAATGTTGATGATTCAGTTGCTGTTCTTATATCTATAAAATAATTCCCTGCTGTTAATTGCTGAACAGGCAGATCAATAATCTGGCTTTTTAAATTGCCTGCATTGAATGCTGCTATCTTTTTACCATAAACATCATATAAGTTTATATACACAACATCGCCCGAAGGATTTGCAATATTTACATGCGCTACATCTCTTGCAGGATTAGGATACAATTGGGCTTTAAAACCTGATTGTTTTCCAATTGCTGCATTAGACACTATTGCGTTTGGAGTTGCAGGTGCAGTAATAAATGCACTTGTAACAGAATAGGCATTGGGGCCTTCGTTTAATGTAACAGGCAAGTTTGCTTTTGTAATGGCTGTTGCTGTATTGTACAATTCTGTGCGGTTGCTTAAAAGATACACATCATCAATCCACCAGCCGCCGTTTGCAACACTTCCGCCGGTTACATCAGAAGTCATCCTGAAGCGGATATAAATATTCTTGCCAACATAATCATCCAACGCTGCAACAGATTGTATATAGCCTGCGGATGCACCTGTAAATGCGGCTTCATCTGTTGTGCCGATGTATGGATTATTTGCTGTTGGAATTATTCCAATGTATCCGCCTTTTACAAATTTTTCCGGAGGAAGATAAGTCCATGTAGTACCATCTTCAGACACTTCAACAACGCCGCCATCATAACCACTTTCTGTAGAATATTTATGAACAAAAACCAGTTCAACTCCTGCTGTTATACTAATGGGATTTACTGTTTTTAAAGATGTGTTTGAACCACCCGCATCATAATCTTCAATATGCCAATAATGAGCACCGCTGTAAGCCTGCGAAGCATCTGTGGAATATGTCCATTGTGCAGTTGCTGATGCATCAGCACTCCAGTTTGTACCGCCTGCTTCCTGGTCATCTTTAAAATATACAACAGAAGCAGAGGGGCTGCTTACTTTTGCCTTTACCGTAAAAGTTTTAGATTCATTAGCATTCAGGTGAATTGTCCATGCAAGAATTTGCCCTGTTACAGTTGGATGGCCTGTTGCAGATTTAAATTGCAGCGTTGATGCCAATGTATCATATAACTCTATTCCGCTTGCAGGATGCGGATATAAATTCTTAACAGTTATATTATAGATGATGGAAGAATTATTAGATACAAAGCCGGGGCCTGTTTTTGTTATGCTGATTCTTTTTTGTGTCGGATCGCAACTGTAAGGAACATCAAAAGATTCTGTTTCATCACCTAATGCATTTGTGCCGGAAACCGCTGAATAACCCAGGCCTCTTTTTGCAAATGCTTTCCATATCATGCAGGCATGTTGCGCATTATATAACAAAGTATCAGCTTTAAGAATAGCATCCCTTTCTTCAACAAATGTTGGATTTTCGGGCTGTAATTTCATGGCTTCTATTACCAGTCTTACGGCTATATTATTACCCTTAGCTGTTGCAGGCGGGTTATGATCAATGGTTGGATTAGCGCCTTCATATACATTATCACTCATTCCGTATTCATCAATAAAACCTTGCAATAATTCATATAACATTGTACACCAAACGAAACCAACAGAATGTGTTTCTGAATAATCAGGACGTTTTATATAACCAAATGTTGCAGGATTTTTGGTCATGTTTATCGAATATGGATACTCTCTTATTCCCCGCCCGTTATATGGCTGGTAAGTTACATAGTTACCAATACTTCGTACAGGCAACGTACCAAACGGATGCGCTACATTAGTGCCTTTAAGATCATTGGTTCTTAATGTCATGTATAAGGCGAGAAAATCACTCCAGCCTTCACCTCCTTGTTCATCTCCACCTAATGGCAATAATGAATTAGGGCCGCCTGTAAGCCTGTTTGAAATACCATGCCCATATTCGTGACACATAACCCCATTGTCTATATCGCCATCTCTTTTTGGCGCAAGCGGCTTATCACTTTTCAGAGATCCTGTAATGGTTGCACTTGCGTTTAACTGTGCTTTTATAATATCGCCATCAGCTTTACTTATCATAACAGCAGGTATAGTAATTGCATTTGCTGGCGCATCGCTGCCGCCCATAACTATTGGCGGCCCATCCACATTATTTACAATAATAGCTCCCACTGCACCGCCTAACTGTGCACCTAAAACTTTTTCAGCAAAAGAACAATCGCCCCGATCTATTACAGCGATCTTTCCATTTACGTTTTGCGCAGGCAAAGCAATACTTTGCTGCGCTGTGCTGCAGCCTTCGCTTGAAGTGCCAACCGTTGAAAGTGCATTTTTTTGTACAATGGCAAATTGTGTATTTAAAACAGGAGTTGCATACAGATCATGATTTGCTGTTGGCAATGTGCTTAAAGAGCCTTGTATGGCAATAAACTTTTTACCAGCCGGCGGCATGCCCGAAGTTGAGCTTATTATTTGTACCAGAGAATCAGGAAATGAAGCTGTCCACAAATACATTTGCATCTGTCCATTTACTCCATCGGGCAGCGCCAAAAAGTTTGCATTATTTGTTCCGCCGCCATCCTGCGCTTGTGCAAGTACTTCATCTTCACCCAATGCACCTGAACCACCTTTTGTTCCTGTACTGAAAGTATTTGATTCCTGGAAATTTCCTGCTGCCTCATCAAAGCCCATATAGTAAAATACATCATGCATAAGATTGTTCCAGTAAAAAAGATTTACAATAGCTCCTTGCATATATGTTTCTGGCTGCTGAGTCAGATCAACAGGATAATCAAATACAAAAGGCTCAACTAGCGGATAAACACCACCTGTTGTATTGGTAGGGTATGCTGTACGCGTTGGATCATTACTTGGAACACCGCCCAGGGGGCCTGGGCTGGGGTCCTGGAATGCCCAAACATTATTACCATGTGAATAATTATAGGTTATAGCATTCCCAACTTTATGCCATCCGTCGGGTGATGAAACTATGTCTCCACTTCTTGTTGACAATACATGCTGTGAGCCAGGATCAATGGGGTTTTCATGAGGAATGTCATACACACGGTATTTATTACCTGGCAATGAAGCGATAGAATTAATTGCATCATCTTTATTTATTTGAGGTGCGTCTTTATCTTCTTCAATAGTAAAAGAAGAAAGATGTTTGCCTGTTGCTGCATCTGTTTCTGCATCACTAAAATTGCAATGAATAATAAGGTCTTTCTTTTCAATTAATGTACCCG
>JABDGW010000034.1:23983-33355 GCA_013285855.1 Bacteroidota bacterium | reverse complement strand
AGCACCGTTCAAACTATCTCCAAGTCAGGAAATATTCTTTATTATGGCGGCAATTTTACATCAGTTGGCGGAACGCCAAGAAATTATGTGGCTGCATCTAATGTTTCAAGCAATGCCTTACAAAACTGGAATCCATCTGCCAACAGCACGGTATATTTTATAACAATTAACGGAAGCAGTATTTTCTTAGGAGGCAACTTCAACGCTTTGCAGGAGGTTCCGCGTTCTTATGCATCTATGCTTAGGTATTCTACAGGCATCTATACAGCATGGGCCCCATCTATAGATTCTTATGTGTATGATATTCTATATAATACTAACAGGGTTTTTATCGGAGGCTTATTTACTACTGTTGACGCACAAGGCCGTACAGGCTTTGCATCATTCAACAGCAAAACAGGTGTATTAGATAATATAAATTTTCAGTTAACAAAAAATGGTTCAACAAGTGGCATAACTGTACGAAGTCTTGCAGCTAATTCATCTAATGTGTATGTTGGTGGTGATTTTGATAAGGCCGGAACAAAGGCTCTCAATGATTTTGCAGGACTTAAGTTATCCAGCAACTCAATTGCAAACACAAACCCGTCACCAGATAACCAGGTGTACGCAATATTTATAAGTGGTTCAAACATTTTATATGGCGGCAGTTTTAATTACAGCGGTTTTGCTAACCGTAATTATTTAGGTTTATTTACTAATTCTGCTGGTACCGTAACAACATTTAATCCCACCTTAGATTCTTATGTGTACGATATGGCAAAGAACAGTACCAGTCTTTTTGTTGCGGGGCTTTTTGATAACGTAAACAGTACAGGTAAGCCAGGTATATGTTCATTTAAATTAAGCACCGGCACTTTAAATCCATGGTCGGCTAATTTAAGTTTGAATAATGTTTCTTCTTCAGCAGATTGTTATTCAGTTGCGGCTAATGATTCAATGGTATATGTGGGCGGAAATTTTGATAAATCCGGCACTGCTACAAGAAATTTTGTTGCAAAATTTAAAGCCAGCAATGCTGCATTACAACCATGGAATCCGCAGTTAAACACTTATCCTGTTGTTATCACTTTAAATAATAACAATATAGTTATGGGCGGAAATTTTCAATATGAAAAATATAATGCCCATAACTATCTTACTGCATTCAGTTTAACTACAGGTTATGCCAATTCATGGAATCCATCACCCGATTCTTATGTGTATGATATTGCGCTTAACTATAATAAAATTTTTGCAGCAGGCTTGTTTGATAATGTAAATGGCCTGCAACATGATGGTGCGGCGGCCTTCAATTTAAGTACAGGAGCTTTACTTACCTGGAATCCCCAACTTTCAAAAAGCGGTTCTCCGTCATCAGGAGATTTGTATGCAATTACCGCAGATTCAAACAATGTTTACTTCGGCGGAAGTTTTGATATGGTTAAAGGTGTTGCAAGAAATAATGTAGCCGCGGTAGCTGCAAGCAATGCCGCTTTACTTTTATGGGATCCGTCAGCAAATACTACCGTACGATTTATTGAACAAAATAACTCAACCATTTTCTTTGGCGGAGATTTTACTTTCTGTAAAGGAGCTGCAAGAAGTAATGTAGCACAAATAGATTCGGCTACTGGATTAATAACAACATGGAACCCGGGTTGCAATGGTTATGTATATGCCATAACGCAAAACGGAAGCAATGTTTATATAGGCGGAAATTATAACCAGCTGGCTGGTGTTACAAGAACCAGCCTTGGTTCAGTAAATGTAAACACAGGTGCAGTAACAAATTTTGATCCTGTTGTTTTAAACAGTGGCTCGCAGGGTACTGTAAATGCAATGGCATTTAACGCTTCAAACATCCTTTATCTGGGCGGCCAGTTTAATTCAGTAAAATCAACCACAAGAAATAATCTTGCTGCATTAAATACCAGCGCAGCGCTACAATCATGGGATCCAAATGCAAACTCCCTGGTAAATGCAATAGCAATAAACGGTTCAACTATTTTTGCGGGCGGCCAGTTTACAACACTTAACGGAAACACTACAAGAAATTACCTGGCAGCAGTAAATAATACCAATGGTAATGTAACATCGTTCAACCCAAATATGAACAGTTATATATATACCCTGTGGCTTACCGGCAATACTTTGTATGCGGGAGGGAATTTTAGTTTGGTAAACACTACAACCAGCCGCAATTATCTGGCTTCGTTTAATGCAACATCAGGTGCGCTTAACCCCTGGAATCCAAATGCAAGCAACAGCGCGTATGCAATAGCAGCTTCTTCAGATACAGTATATATTGGCGGTAATTTCAGCCAGATAAACACCACCAACCGCACACGCATGGCGGCTGTAAGAACGAGTACCGGAACAACATTGCTTGCATTTAATCCTGGGCCTAATAATTTGGTAAGAGATAATTTTATTGCTGATAAAGTGTTGCTTACCGGCGGTTCATTTTATATAACTGAAGGGAAATCAAGAGGCGGTTTTGCCGTGTATAAATTGCCGGGCAATAATTCACTTACTAAAACGGATAATAATACTTTGATTGCCGAAAACACAACAGCAGGTAAATTACAATCGGCAGATAATTCTTTTGTACTATATCCAAATCCTGCACATACAACTACTACTTTAAAGTTTTCAAAATCTAGGAGTGGCAGTGTAGTTATTTCCGTTGCAGATATGAATGGCAAAAATTTATTGAAGAAATCTTTACAGGGCGATTATTTAAATTATATCAATCTTGATTTAAATATGCTTAAAAGCGGAACATATTTAATTACCATTACAGGAAATAACTATCATCAAACAGGTTCTTTGGTAGTTACAAAATAAACAAAAAACATGGAATCAAAAATGCCGGTTTGTTGCCGGCATTTTTATTTATATCAGAAAATAAAACGGTTTTAATTTTCTCTAAATTTTTGCAGGTTTGCCTGCAGTATCTTTTTTTGATCTTCATTTAATACCGCCATTATTTTTTGTTTTCTTTCTTGTCTCGCGGCACGAAGATCGTCACGCATAGTATCATTGCCTGAAGTTTTAAGGTCTTGTCGTTCTTCCCGAAAATCTCTAAAAATTTCTGTTATTTGCCTTTCCTGTTCTGAAGATAAATTTAATTGAGGTTTTGCTATTTCAAAAGCTTGTCTTAAGCCCCCGCCTTTATGTTCTGCGTCGTTACCATGGTTATTAAATAATCCCATTGTTTTTGTTTTATGATGTATATAACCCTTTTATTACAAAACTTATTCCAATATACACTTGTTATATAAGGTTGAATTACCACTATGAAATGCGATGCCATAAACAATAAAATGTTTTGCGGCATTCATCGAGACAAATAAAAAATAATTAATGACGAAATAAATACAAAAGCTGGTTACCAAAAGAATTTTCCTTATTTACCCATCCATCCCATACTCTGCATCCAGTTTTTACAGCGTTCCACCCACTCATCTTTTGTTGTTGGATTGTGCATTCCAAAACCATGTCCACCTGCTTTATAAATATGCATTTCCGCAGGAATTTTATTCTGCAATAACGCTTCATAAAATGTAATGCTGTTCATAACGGGCACAACATCATCATCTGTTGCATGAACTAAAAATGCAGGTGGCGTTTGTGGGGTTACCTGCAGCTCATTGGAAAAAGAATCACGCAATTGTTTTGGCGGATTTTTATCAATCAACTGGTCGCGTGAACCGATATGACCGATACTGTCCTGGAAACTAATAACAGGATAAATGAAGATGGAAAAATCAGGCCGCAGGCTGATGTTGTTTGGATTATCAATATAGCTGTGATTGAAATGCGTTGCTGCGGTCGAAGCCAAATGTCCGCCTGCAGAAAAACCCATAATGCCCACTTTATTTGCATCAACATTCCATTCCTTTGCATGCATGCGTACCAACTGGATAGCACGCTGCGCATCCTGCAAAGGGCCAACTTTTTTATCCATCATTGATGAATCGTTTGGAATGCGATACTTCAACACAAAAGCTGCAACACCCCATTTATTAAATTCTCTTGCCACTGCAAAACCTTCTTTTACAATAGATGTAACCCAATAACCTCCACCCGGGCAAATAACAACAGCCGTTCTGTTTGCAATTTTTTTATCAGGTAAAAAAATAGTAAGCGTTGGCACAGATGTAAAATGCACAATGGTGTCACCGTTATCCTGAGGTTCCCACAACTCTTTTGTAGCATACAGTTTACTGTTAGGCACAGCGCCATCGTATAAATTGATGGTTGTTTGTGCATCCGAATTTAGCATGGCAATAGTTGAGATAAAAAAAACAAAGGCAAGTTTTTTCATAAAATAATATTAAGCATTCACAGAATCGAAAACAGTTACTTTATTCCAAAGGTGTGAGCATTCTTTTACAAAGTTGAGATGTATCGGATCAACCTGGTAGATTTCCTGATCCTCGGCGGAATCAAAAAAAAGCATCCACGAAACACTGTACGAATTTTCAACAACATCGCGGTTTGTATTTGCAGGAATACCGATATGAAATTGTTTGATGGCTTGAACAGATGATAATTTTTCCAGCCCTTCAATCAATTGCCTGCGGTTGTTATCGTTGTTTTCTTTCAGCCAGAAAAATACGTGATGAATGAAAGTATTTTGTAATTGCATTTTTTTATTTTCTGCAAACCAACATAAATTTTTAAAAGAAGAAATAAATTATTTTTTTACTTCCCATTCATTATTGTTTTTTTCAAGCAGAAAAACATTTGATGCCTCGCTTTCATTATTCTCACGATCAACACTGGTTACTGCAACATAACAATTCTTCCAATCTGCCGGTATTATGGTTGATTGAATTAAAAACTCGAACTTAAGCGAAACATTTGCAGGAATTATTATGGCAGGCGCATCAGTTAAGCCAATAATTGATTGCGATAAATACACCACAAAATTCTTTATGGTTTCTGTTTCATTTTTGTTGATGCCATCGCCTGAAACTGTAAACTGCTGAACGCCTTTATCTTCCTCAACATTTATCCGTGTTACATGCGGATGCTGCGGCGCAGTGGTATCAATCCAGTTTATCGGCGGAATTAAAGCCGGTGTTCTGTAATAATTAAACCGCAAACTATCAGCCCATCCGTTGGGATTATACAACACATCTTTACTGCTGTAAAAAACACTGCCTTGTACATTCGCATCATTACGCAATAACTTTATTTCGTTTGGTATTTCATTTGCATCTCTCCATGCAGCAGTTGGTTTTTCAATAGCACGGTACACACCATGACCAACATATAAATGTTTACCATAAGTATTGCTGCTCCACCAATTTAATAATGTTTCATAATCACACAGCCTGTTGCCAATCTCCCAATACAATTGCGGTGTTACATAATCTATCCATCCTTTTTTCAGCCATAATAAAATATCAGCATACAAATCATCATAGCAGGTTTGCCCTGCTTTTGTATCACTGCCTCTTTCATCAACAGAACTATTACGCCAAACACCAAACGGGCTTATGCCAAATTTTATTAAAGGCTTATGATCAAGTATTGCATCATGAATCATTTTCACTACACTATCGCAATTGCTGCGGCGCCAGGCTTCTTTGCTTAATCCATTTCCATATTGAATGTAAGCCTGGTAATCCGGGAATTCTTTTCCTGCAATTCTGTATGGATAAAAATAATCATCCATGTGAATGCCATCAATATCATATCGCGTAATGATATCTATAACAATGTTGGTGAGATAATGCATTACTGCAGGAATGCCCGGGTTAAAATATTTTTTATCACCGTATTTTAAAAACCATTCAGGATGAATTCTGGTGATATGATTTGAAGCAACTGAAGATGTTGGGCTGAACACTGCACGATAAGGATTTATCCATGCATGAAACTCCATGCCGCGCTTATGCGTTTCCTCAATCATGAATTGCAAAGGATCGTAATAAGGCGATGGAGCAACACCTTGTTTGCCGGTTAAAAATTCGCTCCACGGTTCATATTTTGATTGATAAAAAGCATCAGCAGACGGGCGTATTTGAACGATGACAGCATTCATTCCAATTTTTCTTTGCTGTGTAAGAATGTTGACGAATTCCTGCTTCTGCTGATCTGCAGATAAATTTTTACTGCTGGGCCAATCTATATTATTCACAGTGGCTATCCATACTGCACGGAATTCATATTTGGGTTGACAGTTGAGTGTTGATAAATGAAAGAAAAAAATTATCAACCAGCAACAAAACAATTTCATCATTAAACGAAGATATCGTTTGAAGTCTTTATGTTTAATGCCGCGCTGAATTTTAGAAATGAATTAAGTTATTAAACCCGGTTTGGTTGAATTATTTTTGAAACGAAGAAAGATTATTTTATGAGTGAAATATGGTTAAAAGGTCCATTGCCTTCAATTCCTGATTTGCTGCAACCCGTTGCGCATGCATTGTTGCAGGCAAAAGAAGAAATAGATGAACTTATAAAATATTTTGATGAAGCTTTATTGTGGAAACGCCCTGCCGGGGTTGCTTCTGTTGGTTTTCATTTGCAACATATTGCCGGCGTACAAGATCGGTTACTTACTTACGCCAAAGGTGAAATGTTGAATGAAGAACAACTTACTTATTTACAAAATGAAGGCAAAGAAGATGAAACAATAACTGTACATAGTTTGCTTGAAAATTTAAACCGGCAAACAAAAAGATCACTTGAACAATTAAAACAAACTGATACAAATACTTTAACGGACAAGAGAGAAGTTGGCCGCAAAAAATTACCCTCTACTGTTTTGGGCTTACTATTTCATGTGGCAGAACATACGATGCGGCACACAGGCCAGTTGTTGGTTACAATTAAAATAATAACAGCAGGTTTAGTTTAGTTCATTTTATTTTTGAATATGCAACAAACACCAATAGGCGTTTTTGATTCTGGCTACGGCGGCTTAACCGTTTTAAAAGAAATAAAAAAACGATTGCCGCAATATGACTATATCTATCTTGGCGATAATGCAAGAACGCCTTACGGCAACCGCTCATTCGAAACCGTTTATCATTATACCTGGCAATGTGTGCAATGGTTCTTTAAACAAAATTGCCCATTGGTTGTGCTTGCCTGCAACACAGCTTCTGCAAAAGCACTGCGCACTATTCAGCAGAATAATCTTATAAAAAATTTTCCGGAGAAAAAAGTTTTGGGTGTGCTGCGGCCAACCACAGAGATCATCGGCAATTGTTCCAAAACAAATCATGTGGGTTTAATGGCAACAAATGGCACGGTGCAGTCACAGTCTTATGTAATTGAGATCGAAAAATTCTTTCCTGATACAACAGTTGTTCAGCAAGCCTGCCCGATGCTGGTTCCGTTGATCGAGAACAACGAATTTGAAAATGAAGCCGCGGATTATTTCATTCAGAAATATTTAAACGACTTGCTGCAGAAAGATGATAAGATTGACACGATTTTATTAGCATGCACACATTATCCTTTAATAAAAAAAAGAATTGAAAAATTTCTGCCTGCTGATGTTAGCGTGATTGCACAGGGCGAAATAGTTGCAGCAAGTTTGAATGATTATTTACAGCGCCATACAGAAATTGAAACAAAGCTTTCAAAAAACAGATCCATTCAATTCTATACAACAGATTCCGCAGAAGATTTTAAAAATCACGCAAGCATATTTTATGGTGAGGCCGTTGATGCAAAGCATGTGGAGCTATAAAAAAATTTCTGTTTTCTCTGTTCACTATGTGCGAAATATTTTTTATCGCACAGAGCTAAGGAGCGAAGACAAATTTACGTTGTTGCTATTTCTTTCTCCCAGCCGGTTTCTTTTAACGCTGGATCTTTTTCTTTCTTTAAAAAATCTCCTTTATCTGATGCACTGCCAACATTATCACTCATCAATGCATCATCAGGTAAAATTTTTACAGGCTCTTTCCAGGATGTGCTTTCATCGTTATATGCAGGATTGGATAAAGAATTATAGCAGGATATCAAACTCCATCTTGGTTTATCACTTGTATTGGCTTCGGAACGATGCAAAATATTACTGTGAAAAAACAATGCATCACCTGCTTCCAATTCAACATAAATATGTTCCATTGTTTCAAGCGCATGATTCACCATTACCATATCAGCACCGACCTGTTCTCCTGCAAAACCATGATTTACTCTTCCCATTTTATGCGAGCCTTTAATAACCTGCAAACAACCATTTGCTTTGTTGGCTTCGGTTAATGCGATCATTACACTCACTAACTGGTCAGGAAATAAGAATTGATTTTTATACCAGTAACCGTAATCCTGGTGCCATTCCCAGGCACCGCCAACACGTGGCTCTTTCTGCATAAGTTTGGTATGAAAATGACAAACAGGTGAATCGCTATCCAATAATTTTGCAGCAGAATTTACCATGCGTTCACTGCGGAGCATGCAGCTATATACATCATCGCCTGGTGTGAACCATAAAGTCAATTTTGTTTTTTTGCCTGTTTGATCATTCAGGTCAAGTGCATTTGTTTTTACAACATTATCTGAGATCGCAATACGGTACAGTTTATCAATTTCTTCTTTAGAAAAAAAATTCCTGACAATCACATAACCATCATGGTTAAATGCTTTTACTTCTGCATCATTAAGTATGTGTGCCATAACAATCGGTTTAACAAATGAAGATAGTAATATTTAAAGATTGCTGTTCTGCAGCTTGCTGATCATTAAATAACCAATATGTAATTCATCAGGCTGGCTGTTATTTGTTTCAGATAAACTGATTGAATATTTTTCTTTTATTTCTGCCGGCAAAATATCTTCTATTTCATACAGATCATCTACATCAATTCCATACTTATCATCAATGTGCGATTCAGCACCTCTGAAACCGCAATGCCTGTAAAATGCTGTTTGTTTTGAATTGCGTACTGCTTCGCCTTTATCCTTTGCTGCCGTTACTATTTTATAATGATATTCTTCAAACTCGTTTTCTTTATAACCGCCAAGATTTATAAAAAATAATCTTGTTCTCTCTTCATCAACTCCGGCATTTTGTTTTTCAGTGATGTGCGCAACATAGTCATCAACGGTTTTTATTTCGCGCCATGCATCAATATGAATGCTGTCTTCTGCTTCTTTCCAAAAAGCATTTATTTGTGGTATCAATTCTCTTAACGAATTCCCTATGCCAAAAAAAACATCATGTTGTTCTGTAAATCTTCCGGGCGGTGTGCAGCCAATTATTACCATGTATAATTTCAGATCATTCATATGTTTCATAAAACTTAATTAGTCAGCAACGTAATTTGAATTTATTAATCTTGGTTTGGAAAGCCTCCAAAATTTAGGGATATTAACAAAACAGCCCAGAATGATATTATGATAAGTATTATAGTGCTA
>JABDGW010000034.1:0-23973 GCA_013285855.1 Bacteroidota bacterium | reverse complement strand
AAGATTGATGGCTTTGCGCTCGATCAGATCAATTAACCTGCCGGGTGTTGCCACTAATTGCAATTAAATTATAAATGAAACTATTCTCCTTGCTTTTTATTTTCTTTACTCCTTTAGTTACAGCCAAAAATGAAAAGATAAAAGATAATATTATCCCAATTGATCTTAGCCAATTCGATAATCGAGCGGGTAAATTTAATGGAATGTGATATGATACTTGAAAAATAACTATCAAAAGAATCAGACTAATCAAAAAATTATTTAGCGCTTTATTCATCATATTTTATTAAAAATAAAAAGTCAAGAATAATTATTTGCATGCATTAAAGATAAAATATTATCGCATTTTTAAGTCGCCAGTTATTTGCATAATTTAAATCATTGCAGTCCTGTTTTTAATATAACAATTCTGCATAGACTACCTTTGCATAAATTTTAATGATAATGAGTTTTGAAGATTTAGGCTTAAATGAACAATTATTATCTTCTGTAAAACAGTTGGGTTTTGAAACGCCAACTGCCATACAGGAAAAAGCTATTCCTGTTTTATTAAGTGGTACAAAAGATTTTATTGGTCTTGCACAAACAGGTACCGGCAAAACAGCCGCCTTTGCATTGCCTTTACTGCAATTAATTAAAGATGCTGATAAATATCCGCAGGCATTAATTGTGTGCCCCACAAGAGAATTGTGCCTGCAGATTGTAAACGAAATTGAACTGTTTAAAAAAAATATCCGCGGCTTGCATGTGGTAGCTGTTTATGGCGGCGCAAGCATTGGTACGCAGATAAGAGATATAAAAAAAGGCGTACAGGTTATAGTGGCAACACCCGGCAGGTTAATTGATCTGATCGAGCGCAAAGCCATCAATCTTGAAAAGATAAAATATGTTGTGCTGGATGAAGCAGATGAAATGCTGAACATGGGTTTCCAGGATGATATTGAATTTATATTACAGAATACGCAGCACCGTGAATCTATATGGCTTTTTAGTGCAACCATGCCGCCTGAAATACGCAAAGTAAGCAGGCGCTACATGAAAGAACCGTTTGAAATAACGGTGGGCAAAGCAAATGCCGGTACTAAAAATGTAGATCACCAGTATTATGTTACATCAGCGCACAACCGCTATGAAACATTAAAACGTTTAATAGATTTTAATCCCGGTATTTATGGTTTGATATTTACGCGCACCAAAGCAGATGCGCAAGCAATTGCAGAAAAACTAACACGCGAAGGTTATGATATTGACGCTTTACATGGCGACCTCACACAACAGCAGCGCGATAAAGTAATGGGACAATTTCGTGATAAGAGTTTGCAGCTATTAATAGCAACTGATGTGGCAGCAAGAGGCATTGATGTACAGGGAATAACGCATGTAATAAATTATGAACTTCCCGATGATACGGAAGTATATACACATCGCAGCGGAAGAACAGGACGCGCCGGCAATACAGGTATAAGCATGAGTATTGTGCATGCACGGGAATTGTACCGGCTTAAACAAATTGAAAAAATGGTGCAGCAACCTTTTCACCGGTTTGAAATACCAGCAGGTAAAGATGTTTGCCGCAAACAGTTTTTCTTTTTTATGGATAAGTTGTTGCAGGCAGATATTAGTCATGGTGATTATGAAACCTATCTGCCGATGCTTACAGAAAAATTTTCAAACATAACTAAAGAAGAAGTTTTGAAAAGAGTTGCTGCAATGGAGTTTGACCGCTTTTTAAAATACTATGAAAATGCAGAAGACCTTAATGTGCGTGAAAGAGAAAATATGCGTGAAAGAAAAGCTATCCGCGGCAATGAAAGAAGAGATGGCGATACAAGAAGCAAGGGCAGAGACCGTAATTCTGAATATAACAGCAGTGGTGATTATACAAGATTGTTTGTAAATCTTGGAACAAAAGATGGTTTTTTTAAAGCAAGCTTTTTACAATTTATTCTTGACATGAGTGATCTGCGCAAAGATGTGCTTGGTAAAATTGATATGAAAGAAATGAATAGCTGGATTGAGATTGACAGCAAAGCTGCAAAGCAAATGATACGTTCTTTAGATGGTAAAAATTATAAAGGCAGAAGAATAAGAATGAATGATGCTAACAGCAGGTAGCAAGAAGTCAGAAAGTTGATAAAGAAAGAATGCTTATGTCTTCGTCTTCCGGTCTTTATGACTTACTGACTTTTGGACTATCAAATTAATTTCCGGAAAGAAAAACAGCGTTGGCAAAAAGCATTTTTCCATTCTGCCAAAACAAACGAAACAGCACATCATCATTAAAAATAATTATGTCGCCATTGCCGTAATGTTTCTCACCAATCAAAACGCCCTGTTTTAATTGCGGCTTTAATTTACTACCTACAAAGCCTGCTGTGTAAGCATTTGCGGGCAATATGCCTACATTCCATCCACCTTTAATGGTTGCATACACACGTGCATCCTGCTTAAGCGTATAATAGTAATTTGGATAACCATAAGCAATAGGATGCGTGTTGTCTAATTGTATTTTATAGATAGAGCCGGGAATAAATGAAGTAAGGCTTTCACGCTCTGCATTGCCATAATTTTTTTGTATGATGCTGTCTGATGATTGTGTTGTGTCTTTAATTAATTTCAACCCACTCCAGTCAAACGATGAAAGTTTTTCAGCGCCGCCTTCAGTTGCTATAAGCTTTCCGCCAGACCGGACAAATTCATCAATTTTAGATGCAACATTCTTCTCATTCAATGCACTATAATATCCATCAGGCATAATCAATACAGTATAATCATGCAGATCAATATCCGAAAGATCTTCTGTATTTAATTGTGTAACCGGGTAATTAAGTTCATTATCAAAAAAACACCACACTTCACCGGCGGCTGTATGCGATACATTATTCCCTGTAAGTAAAGCAACCTTTGGGGCTTCAATAAAATGTACATCATCAGAACCAAAGTCTGAGCCGGCATCCATAAAACCGGTTTGAACAGCATAAGCCTGCACATTATATTTATTGCATACACTATTTACTATATTTATCCAGTTGGGATTATTGTTTCCTTTTAAAACAATTAATGTGCCTCTGCCAAAAACTTTTCCATTGTATGTAAACGTGTCTGTTGAAAAACGTACATGAATTTTTTGCGCTAAAAGATTTGCCAGCACGTCGGCTGCATTTAATGATGTGTATGGAATAAGTACTCCATAATTACTTTGTACCGGTGTAACTGACTGAACTGGCGGATATGGAGACATAGACAATTTATCTTTTACAGCCCAGCAGCCTACACCATAAGAATATGGAATACTCCAGGCAGTTATATCATAAGTTGCAGAGTCAACCAATTTGCTTTGCTGCTCAAACAAAACTTTTACCATTCGCCCCTTTGGCTGTAAAGTATTTACTGCAATCTGGAAGCCTTCATTTTTAAATGTTTCTGTTTTATTATCAAAATAATTATATCCACTGAAATTTTCATTGCTGCTTATACCATAATTAATTCCATTTCCATCAAGCAATTTTTTTACAGCTTCTATTTTATTTTGATCTGACGATGTAAGCACATAAGTAGTATTGTCTAATCCAACACCATTTATGTTGTTATCAAAATATTTTTTAAACTCGCTTACAAGCTGGTGCGCATTGTTTGCAGTAACCTCAATAGTTGAAATACTTGATGTATAATGATGCAATAACCTGTCTGCCAGTGTAAGCGTATCGCCGCTGCTTGTTTTAATACCAAGCCCGGCGCTAATTCCGCCTTGTTCATACGTCATACCAATTGCACCATTATATGTTGGGTAAGTATCGCCATAAGAAGGATAGAATAAATCAAATATTTGTTTGGTGAAATAGAGCCAGCCATTCTCATCAAAATATTTTGCATTATTTTTTCCGATCTGTATCTGAAAATCCCGCTGCCATTGTGTTACCACTTCATGATATGGCTGTGCTGCCGGGGCGAAATAATACGGCGCATCAAAACCCTGTTCATGCAGATCAACATGCACCTGTGGCAGCCATTGATTATATAATTTTACTTTTTGCTGATTTTCTTTTTGTGTTTGCCAGGCCCAATCGCGGTTAAGATCAAAATTATAGTGATTGGTTCTTCCATAAGGCCAGGGTTCATCATGTTCACGGCTTTGCGGGTCTGCATTAAAATGATTGCCTGTTGCAGTGTTATACCAGTTTACATAACGGTCACGACCATCAGGATTCTGGCAAGGATCAATTACTACTACAACATTCTGCAGCCATTGCTTTGCCTGGGCATTATTTGGATCAGTTAACGCATATAAAACTTTCATGGCGGCTTCACTGCCTGAAGGTTCGTTACCATGCACATTATAACTCAACCAAACAATGGCCGGTGCATTTACATCAGCAGGTGTGCCATCTTTTTGTATATCTGCCAGGCGAAGATTATTTAGTCGTATGTTTTCTAAATTCTGTATGTTTTGCGGTGATGATATAAAAGCAACGATCATATCACGCCTCTCATTTGTCTCACCGTATTTCTGCACTTTCACCATTGAAGGTGCAGCCTGTGCAACAGCATTAAAATAATTTACGATTTTATAGCCCGGTGTAAAATGTTCACCTAATTCATAACCTAAAAATTGTTGCGGAGAAGGAATGCTTTGTGCTGAAAGAATAAAAGTTGTTAGCAGGAAAAAACCCGCGCAAAATAATTTTTTCATATAAAACAAATATCGGGGTTTGAAATGATGATTATAAAAATGGATGCAACAAGTAGGGAAAGATTTAATAATAATTTTACGGGTTAAAAAATTTACCCGCCGCTGCATCTTGCAATACCTGATTTCGCTTTTTGATCCATTGAATCTTTATAATCATGATCCTGCATGGCAAGGCATTTTTTATAGTATTGAATAGCCATGGTTTTATTTCCTTGTTTTTCATAGATCATTCCTATTTGCAGGGCAGCACGGGAAGCATAATATTCAGTACTGTTTTCACCAAGTGAAATAGCTGACAAATAACTTTTAATAGCTGCATCATCTTTATGCATATCATCATAAATTCTGCCGGTGCGGTAGGTAAATTCAAGCTGGTCTGCTGCATCGGTAAAATCATTTGCATTTTTATTTTGAAGTAAAGTAATAGCCTGTTCGTTATAACCACCATCATTTAAAACGCGTGCCTTTAATAAAATTATGTTTGGCCATTCGCCGCTTTTTGCATCTTTATAAGCCTGCTTGTCGGCATCGGTTTCAGTGCTTCCTTTTTTTAAAACCAGTTGCCTTATATTGTTTGCAGCAGTTATATTGCCTTGTAAATAATAACACCAGCTCAATTTTTCGCAGGCATCTTTTACATAAAATTTGCCTTTGAAATGAGAGATAAAATATTCAAAATTTTTAGTTGCATCTGCCAGCTCAAGGTGGCGAAGCTGCACATAAGCAAGTTCAAAATTCCATATTGGCGTTTGCATATACGCGGAAGAATTATTCCTGTTTTGAATAATGCTGCGTGCATATTCATTCATCTTATTATTGATAGCAAGATTGGCCGCCATGTAAGCCATCAGATGATTATTTACAAGATCCAGTTTTTTTTGATTGATCAACTGAAAAACCTGTTCCGGTTGATTTTGTATATAGAACATGATATAGGAATAATAGAAAATTGCTTCGGTTGAAAAGAGCTTTGCATACACATCATTGCTATTAATAACAGTTTGCATTAAAGCCATGCCGTTGCTTATAGAACCCTTGATTCCAAACAAACCTGCGAGCCATTTGTATCCATCAGGAATGGTGCCTGCCACAACCAGCATTGGTCCATAAATCATATTATTTGGAACAAATGAAGGAAACTTTTTTCTATTGTCTTTAATTAAAGAAAATGCCTTGCGAAAATCCCAGCCTGCAGCCCATCTTTCACCAAACTTTATTTCAACGCAAGCTTCCTGGATCAACACAACGCTTCGGCAATAATTATAAAATGGTGATGAATCAGGCCCATCTTCAAGACTGTTTAAATATTCATCAAAATGCGGTTTACGTATTTTAAATTCCGCAGGATCTTCATTAAAGAATAAAACAAAAAAATCTGCATAACTGTCAAGAAAAGCAGGAATTAAATTATCCGGATTTTGCTGCCTTGCCAGCGCTGTAAGCTTTTGTCCGTTTGCAAGGCGAAGACTGGTTATTTCTTTATATGCCTGCTGGCAGGTTGCATCAAAATTGTACACTTTATCTGCATAAGAAGAAATAAGTATGCAAAAACAAAACAGAAAAAAGCAAATTAATTTCTGTGCAAAAACTTTCATTGCCCCGAAAATAAAAAAGGACACTGAAAGCAGCGTCCTTTTAAAAAGATAAAGATGTTAATATTATTTCGCATTGGTAGCTGTATTCAGCTCATCATCTACTAAAATACGTCCGCAATTTTCGCAAACAATAATTTTTTTGTGCTGACGAATTTCACTTTGACGTTGTGGCGGAATTGCATTAAAACATCCGCCGCAAGCATCTCTTTCAACTGGTACAACAGCTAAACCATTGCGGTAACTCTTGCGAATCCTGTCATAAGAATATAAAAGACGGTCATCAATATTTTCACGTGCCTCATTGGAAATTTTCGAAAAGTGCTTTTCCTCTTTTTCTGTATCAGTAATAATTTTTTCCAGCTCGCCTTTCTTTTGCTTTAGAGAAGTATCTTTATTTGCGATGAGTTTTTTTGTTTGCTCAAGCACTTTTGCTTTTTCACCGAGTTCTTCATTTGCATCGCGAATATGTTTTTCAGCCAGTTTGCCTTCCAGCTCCTGCATTTCAATTTCTTTGTTGATGGCTTCGTATTCGCGGTTATTTTTTACCGCATCGCTTTGCTTTTGGTATTTCTTTACCAAAGCATCTGCATCTTTTATTGCAGTTTTCTTTTGCTCAATAAAATCTGTAATGCCATTAATTTCTTCTTCAATTCTTGTTTGCCTGCTGTGCAAACCCTGAATTTCATCTTCAAGGTCACTTACTTCCATTGGAAGTTCACCTTTTAAGATTTTGATTTCATCCAGCTTGCTGTCAATTTTTTGAAGACGCACCAATGATGAAAGCTTTTCTTCAACCGAATATTCTTTTACTGCTGCCATATATATAAGTTCAAATGTTTACTTGTTAAAAGTTTCAATGTTAAACAAAGTACCTAACGGGGTTTGTAACCGTTTTTGTTTTGAGGACGGCAAAGTTAGGGAATTTTGCCTGTAAAACCTCATGCAAAAGTTCTATAGTAAACTGTTCGCTTTCCCAATGACCAATATCGGCAATAACAGTTTTATTATTTGCATCGAAGAATTCATGATATTTTACATCGGCAGTTATATAAAAGTCTGCGTTTACAGCAATGGCTTTATCAATCAAAAAACTTCCGGCGCCGCCGCAAAGTGCAATTTTTTTAACAGGTTTTTGTAATAATTCAGTATGACGGATCACAGTTAAATGGAAAGCATTTTTCAGCATCACTAAAAATTCATCTTCAGTTGTTTCTTTTTCTAATTCACCAAAAAGGCCGCTGCCGGTTTTGACAAATTCATTTGACAATGAAATAATATCATAAGCAGGTTCTTCATAAGGATGAACTTTTATTAAAGCATCAATGATATTTTTCCTAAGATAAGAAGGAAAAACAACTTCAACTTTAACCTCATTTTCTTCATGAAGAATGTTTTTTTCTCCAACAAAAGGCCCGGTATCATCACCGGCTTTAAACGTTCCCTTTCCTTCGGCATTAAAACTGCATTCGCTATACTTGCCGATAAAACCTGCGCCTGCATTGAACATGGCAGCACGAACTTTTTCAGATTGCTCAACCGGCACAAAAGTGTAAAGCTTCATCAGCATATTTTCTTTTGGTAATAAAATTTTCCTGTTGATGAGATTAAGTTTGTCGGCCATCTTATTGTTCACACCTTCAATTACATTATCCAGGTTTGTGTGAATAGCATAAATAGCGATGTCGTTTTTTATGGCATTGATGATTGTTTTTTCTACGTAATTTTTACCGGTTATTTTTTTCAGGCCTTTAAATACAATTGGATGATGCGCAACTACAAGATTGCAATTAAGTGCTTTAGCTTCATCAACGATATTCTCAGTTGCATCAAGCGAGCATAAAACGCCGGTGCAATCCCATTTTGCATTCCCTGTTATCAAACCAGCATTATCATAATCTTCCTGCAAAACAGGCGGAGCAATATTTTCAAGTGCATTAATTATGTCAGCAATTTTCATAAATGCAAATTATGCAACAAAACCTCACAGGTTTAATAGTTTCTATTTACAATTTCCGGGTAATAAAACCTGCCAGGTTTAAATTATTGCTTCTTTACTTTTGTTTAATGGAAAGTGGAAAGCATTTTTGTTATAACGGCAAATTATTATCATCGGGAAAATTAATTATTTCTGCTGACAACCGCTCTTTCCGTTTTGGTGATGGTTTTTTTGAAACAATGAAAATGATAAATGGAAACATTGTATTAAGCAATTATCATTTTGAACGTTTATTTTCTTCTTTACAAGTATTAAAATTTGAACACCCAGAATTTTTTAATGCTGAATATTTATTACAGCAAATAAAAAATCTTGCAATAAAAAATAAGCACGAGCAACTGGCAAGAATACGCTTAAATATTTTTCGGGGCGATGGCGGTTTATATGATTGTGAAAATTTTCCCAATTACATTATTCAAACATGGAAAATTACTGAGCCTTCAGTATTTAATGCTGATGGTTTAATAACCGGCATTTATACCAAAGCAAAAAAAACCTGTGATGATTTTTCACACATCAAAAGCAATAATTATTTGCCCTATGTAATGGCTGCTTTATGGGCAAAAGAAACCAGGCTTGATGATGCCGTTGTTTTAAATACTTATAACAGGATTGCTGAAGCAACTATCGCAAATATTTTTATTGTAAAAAACGGCAGAATAAAAACGCCGGCTTTAAGTGAAGGTTGTATTAATGGTGTAATGAGAAGATACATTATTCAATCTTTAAGGAAAGAAAATATTCCGCTTGAAGAAGGGAAGATAGAAGCTGGGGAAATTGAAGAAGCAAATGAAATATTTCTTACCAATGCCGTGCAGGGATTAAAATGGATTAAGCAGTGTAATAATTACAATTACAGTTTTGATCTTACTGAATATTTACACAATAAATTTTTATTGCCATTGGTTAATGTATAGATCATTTATTAACTGCGTTTGTAATAAATGTATAACGGATTAAGGATTCATTTTTAAGCTTGTCAAAAAACTGCTCCAGATATATTTCAACATCTTTTCTATCGGTATGGCTAAGCAAATAAAAATCATTTATATACTTCATTATCATCTCCTGTTTCTCTTTAAAAACATTAATGCTTAACTGCAGCTCTTCCATTGTGCGTTCATAGCCCATATAATAGCGGTCTCTTACGTTTTTAAGATCTAGGTATTCACTTGGTGTTGCATAGGGCGCATTAACAACACCGCAGTAATCAAAATCATAAGGAACAGGAAATGGCTTAGCAAAAGTATCGGTAAGCGGAACCATCAATTTAACGTTATGGTAATTGGGCACAGACCAATCTGTGTTACCAATCATATATTGAAATACACTTACAAAAGTTATTTGATGCCTGTCCGTTTGTTCAGCATTGAAAATTTTATTTTTAACTTCTTTGCAATTATTTCTTGCTGCAACATCTTTCATGTCTTCTATTAAAAAAGCATATTGCGTATAAGGTTTCATTTTTTGCAGGCTATCGCTATAAGTAATATGCAACAACCTTACACGAAAACTCATTGGAGATAAAATATTGTAAATTTTGTAAATGAGATATTCTCTCAGCAGCAATTCTTCACTCGAATAATTATCATGGCAACCGCCAACTAATTTTAATTTTTTAAGATCAGATAATTGCGGCGAAGTGTTTGTATTAAAATCAAGCATAAGCGATGCAAGATCGCAGTGCTCTTTTCTATACGAGCCTCTTGGTTCTATACGAATGTTTTCATCAATAACCAAAGTATCAGCAAAGTTCATTACAATATGGGCGGGCAACCATACAATCTTTGTTTTATCGTTTTTTAGTTTTTTTATGTTAGCCGTTAACTGCACATTTATTACACTATCGCCCAAAAAAAATTGTTTCCTGTTTATCGGTGCAGGTTGTGTAAAAATATTTTGTATAAATATTATTGTAACAAAAAAAAGAAAACATGATCTTAGCATGCTAAGCAGTATTTAATAGCTTGCAGTATTAATTTTTAAAGATATTATTTTACTGAATCTTTTTTATTAAAATTTTTATATTATGAATACAATAAAGTTTTTATGCATTTTTTTTGTTACCAGCCTTCAGTTTACACAGCTGAAAGCAAATAATTTAATTATAAAGATGGATACAACAATTAATAACCAGCTAACCGCAAAGGAAAGTGCAGATGGCTGGCAATTATTGTTTGATGGAAAAACTTTAGACGGATGGAGAACTTTTAAAAATCAAGCAGGATCATGGAAAGCAAAGGATGGTTTATTATGCAGTTATACTGCTGATAGCGGTAACGCAGATTTGATAACAGACAATATGTATGAAAATTTTGAGTTAGATATTGACTGGAAAATTTCTGCAGCCGGCAACAGCGGCATTTTGTATATGGTAACAGAAGATTATGATGCAACATATTTAAGCGGACCGGAATATCAATTAATAGATGACGATGGATTTCCCGAAAAAATTGAAGACTGGCAAAAAACAGGCGCTAATTATGCAATGCAACCTCCTTTAACTAAGGCAGCAAATAAACCGGGTGAATGGAATACCACAAAAATCATAGTGAATAAAGGCCATGTTGAACATTGGCTTAATGGTAAAAAAGTTGTTGAATATAATTTGTGGAGCAATGAATGGCAGAAACAAAAAGCAGCGGGAAAATGGAAAGATGCTGCAGGTTATGCGGCATCAAAAAAAGGCCATATAGCCTTACAATCTTCACACAGCAAAACAGAATCAAGTGGCATCTGTTTTAAAAATATTAAATTAAAACAGTTGTAAATTATCATAGCTGGTTTTTTCAAGTTATCAACATGCGTGTATAAAATGCCTTTTATAAAAAGGGTTACTTTTTATTTGCATGAATAATTAACTCTCGAATTAAACATTTTCAACTATGGTACAAAAGACCTACTACAAAACAAAGGACTATTGCAAAGTAAAGTTTACTATGAGTCTTGATAATGCTGAAACAATTGAAATATTAGGATTGAACAGCGATTGGCAAAATTCAATCATCATGAGTAAGAAAAAAGATGGCAGTTTTACCTGTGATATTTCACTTCCAAAAAACAGCTACCACGAATTTAAATATCTTGTAAATGATAACATTTGGCTAAATGAGCCCGAAGCTGATAGCGAAAACCAAAACATTTTTGGCGGAAGTAACAGCGTGATCAATATTTAATATTCCTGTATTATTTATTGAGAGATTTTCTGAAAAGGCAACCATGGCTGGTTAAAATTGGTTTGATAAAAAAAATTAGCCATGAAAGCTTTTATTATATGCGTTATAGTTGTTTTAGTTTTTGCAGCCTGCACTAAAACAGACATACAACCTGCATCTAAAATTACATCTGCAAATTCAACAGATAATTTATCTGTTATTAAAACACATACTAATTATATAACAGCACATCTTTGGAAATACCAGGGTTGGTATTTTCATTATGTAGATCAGCAGCATAAAGGAGACCCGCAATATATAAGAGGAGCTTTGGATAATTTAGTTGATCTTAATATAAACCGGTATCGCTTCAGAAAGAATGGAACGTATATTGAAACACAGGGACAATATCGTTTTCCCGGCACATGGTATTTTACTGACAGTACAGCAACATTGTTTGTTTTAAAGCATGATGATGGGCTCAGGGATAATGACAGCCTTATCTTTGTAGATAATAATCATTTCAACTATATTACTTTCACTCATTATCATAATACAATATATACTGAATTAATACGGGTGCCATAAACTTGCTTTTGTTTCTTTAAGTTGGGTTTGCATTAAATCGTCCGTTTGAATTAATGGAGTTTGGTTTGAATTTCACTAATTTCAGCGGATGATTTTTTTAATATGGTAAGAGAAAAATTTTATACAATTTTATTTGGTTTAATTTTTTTTATAAGCTGCTCTTCAACCCAACAAAAAAATAGTCATACTGGAAACACACAAAATAACAATTGGTTACTGCCCTTTAATAAACTTGATTCTGTTAACCCTGTAATGCAACCCGGCAACTTAACTTTCACTTGTCCTGTTCAAAAAAAATTAATAAAGTGGGAAGCAAAGAATGTATATAACCCCACAGTTGCAGTTAGAAATGATACCCTGTTTATGCTGTACCGTGCGCAGGATAGTGCCGGTTGTTCACGCATTGGTTTGGCAAACAGTGTTGATGGAATTCATTTTACAAGATATGCTTTGCCTGTTTTATTTCCTGAAGAGGATGCTTATAAAAAATATGAATGGCCCGGCGGCTGTGAAGACCCGCGCTTAATACAAGACAGTGCGGGAACATATTACATGAGCTATACAGCATTTGATGGTAAAACAGCAAGGCTGATGATGGCAACCTCTGCGGATTTATTTCATTGGAAAAAATATGGGCCGGTATTTAAGAACGAACAATATAAAAACATGTGGTCTAAATCAGGCTCTATAGTTTCAATATATAAAAACAATAAAATTGTGGCTGCAAAAATTAATGGATTGTATACAATGTATTGGGGCGATAAATATATCTGGCTTGCAACTTCACACGATCTTATTCATTGGCTTCCTGAACAGCAAAAGCCTGATAAAAATTATGATTCAGTTTATTCAGGCTATACTATTTCTCATTTAAAAATTGCTATACCAACACGCAAAAATAAATTCGACTGTGATCTTGTTGAAAGTGGCCCGCCTGCTATGCTTACAAACAATGGAATTTTATTGATTTATAACAGCCGTAATATTCCCTCTATCGGAGATACAAGTTTGCCACAGGGAACATATACTGTGTCACAGGTTTTGCTAGATAAAAATGATCCCGCAAAAATTATTGAGCGAATGAATAATTATTTTTTGAAGCCTGAGCAACCATACGAATTTTCCGGCGAGGTAAATAATGTTTGTTTTGCTGAAGGGCTTGCGTTTTATAAAAATAAATGGTGGTTATATTATGGCACCGCCGATTCAAAAATTGCAGTAGCTGTAAAAAATAAATGATTATGGCATTTTCGGTTGAGATAAAAAATGATAAAATTTCTCCTGTTATTTTTTTAAAAGACGATGATAAAAAAACGCATGCGGAAATTTATTCGTTTGGCGCGTTGTTGAATGCTTTTACAATGGGTGGTTCAATTAATGTAATTGACGGGTATGATTCACAGCAGCAGGCAAGTGATACTATTACAAATGGTTTTAAGAGCGCTAAACTAAGTCCTTATGTATGCAGGATTGCAAAAGGAAAATATGTTTTTAATAAACAACAATATAAGATTGGTAAATTTTTCTTAGGCAAAGAATCTATTCATGGTTTGCTCTTCGATGCAGATTTTGCAATTACGAATTATGGATCAAATGAAGATGCTGCTTTTGCAACGCTGCAATACAATTATGCAAATGAAGATGAAGGCTATCCGTTTAATTATATATGTGCAGTTACTTACAATCTTAAAAAAAATAATACACTCACGATTATAACTTCTGTAAAAAATAATTCAGACACAGAAATGCCTGTCTGCGATGGATGGCATCCGTATTTTAAACTTGATGCAAGTATTGATGAGCTATTATTTCAGTTGAATGCTAATAAGATATTGGAGTTTGATGGCAATCTTATTCCAACGGGAGAAGTTATGTCTTATAATAAATTTCAGCAACCCGAAATTATTGGTGACACCTTTTTTGACAACTGTTTTTTACTAAATGAAAATTATAATGCAGCCTGCATTATAAAAAATAAGAAATCCGGTTTGGAACTTACTATTCAGCCAGATGAATCTTATCCGTATTTACAGTTGTATACTCCTGAACACCGTAACAGTATTGCCATTGAAAATTTAAGCGCAGCACCGGATGCTTTTAATAATAAAATGGGAATTAAAATTTTGAAACCTGGTGAAATTTTTTCTTTTAAAACAACCTACACTGCATCAGTAAAATTATAAATGCACAACTGCTGTCATGCTTATTTCTACGTTTGCATTTTTGGGCAATCCCTTTACAGCAATAGTTTCCCGTGCAGGAAAGTCGCCTTCAAAATAATGTGCATACACAGTATTTATATCAGCAAATAAATTCATGTCGCTTAAAAAAATTGTTGTTTTTACTACATGCTGAAAGCCAATATTTGCTTCTTTTAAGATCGCTTCAATATTTTTCATTACCTGATGTGTTTCATTTACAATACTGTTTGTAACAATTTCGTTTGTGGCCGGATTAATTGCAACCTGTCCACTAATGAATAAAAAATCATTTGTTTTTATTGCCTGGTTATAAGGGCCAATTGGCGCGGGTGCTTTATCTGTTTTAATAATTTGTTTAGACATAATATTCAATTTAGTAATTAAGAACAACAAATATAAACTGCATTTAAGTGTATCATTTAACCGGTAACTACTTACATACATCTTATTTTTGCATGTTATATGCACATTGCTATTCGTTCAACAGAAAGTCAAAAAAAAGAGCTGTTAACAAAAGGATTTGGCAATAAAGTAAGTGTTGAATGGTTTGAACCATACGAAAAACTTACAGGCACAAATGCTGATGTTTATTTCGATCTTACTTTTAATGATAATGTACCTGATACCAATGAATTTATAATTGATAAGCCTGTTTTTGTACATGCAGTTAATTGTGTTTGTAAAGAAATTAAACCCAATTACATAAGGTTAAATGCATGGGAGGGTTTTCTTAACCGCCCTGTAATAGAAGTTGCTTATTGCAATACTTTTAAAAAAAACGTTGAAAATGTTTTAAACGAACTTGAATGGCCTTATGCATTTGTGGCAGATGATTATGGGTTTATTGCTGCAAGAATAATTGCAATGATTATAAACGAGGCATATTATACTCTTGAAGAAAACGTGAGCACAAAACAGCAAATTGATATAGCAATGAAATTAGGTACAAATTACCCTTACGGTCCTTTTGAATGGAGTGAAAAAATAGGGCTGCAAAATATTTTAATTTTATTAAAAAAATTATCCCAACAAAACAAACGGTACACAATATCTTCTTTACTTGTACACGAATCTCAACAATTTTAAATATTATCATTGGCTATTATTCTTAACATTAATACAGCTTTTGAAACCGCATCTGTTATTTTAAGCAATAATGAAGAAATTATAATGGAGGTGCAAAGCAGTTCTCAAAAAGAACATGCTTCGTTTTTAGAACCTGCTATTAAAAAGCTTTGCAATTCTGCCCAAATAAATCTGCATGATATTGATGCTGTTTCAGTTGTTAATGGCCCGGGAAGTTATACAGGCTTACGGGTGGCCCTATCTTCTGCAAAGGCCTTATGTTATGCCTTGGAAAAGCCACTCATTTTGCTAAACACACTTGACGTAATGGCTCATGCCTTACAACTGCAATTATTTGCCGAACATGAAGATATTTTGTTTTGCCCGCTGATAGATGCACGCAGGTTGGAAGTTTATACAGCTTTGTATAATGCAGATCTGAAAATTATAAAAAGCTATTCATCAGAAATCCTGGATGATCATTTTCTGGAAAAAGAGAAAAAAATAAAAAAAATCATTGCAGGTGGGAATGGAAGCTTGAAATTGCAAAAAATTATAAATAATAGCGATATTGTTTATATAAACCCGCTTCTTTTATCCAAACCTGCTATTATTATGTCAAATAAAGCCTTTATAAATGAAGATTTTGCAAAGGTGGCTTACAGTGAACCATTTTATTTAAAACCGGTTTATTTTAGAAAATAATAACTTATACTTTAAACAGGCATAGTTTTTTATGTATCAATATTAATAACTATTAATATTCAGAAAATCAAACTTTATGAATAATACCCCCTCCCAGTTTTTAATCATACAGGATAAAGCCGCTAATGATAATTTAAAACTGGATTTTTTGCGGTTGAAAAAAGCGGCTATGATTCTTCGTGCATTAAATCATAAATTAAGGCAACAGCTATTACGATTAATTAATGAAAATGAGAAGATTACGGTTACAGAAATTTATGTAAACCTAAGGCTTGAACAATCGGTTGTATCACAGCACCTGGCTATATTACGTCGCGCAGGTATTGTGCTTACTAAACGGGAAGGGAAATTTATATATTATTCACTCAATTATAATCGCATAAAAGAAGTAAATAATTTTGTAGAACAACTGGTAAGTTAACCTTTGCCTGATTATAGCTAGTTGTATTTTTGCTGAAAATTTTTTATGTATATAGAACAATTGTATACAGGCTGCCTTAGCGAGGCTGCTTATTATATAGAAAGTGAAGGCGAAGTTGCTATTATTGACCCCCTTAGAGATATAGAAGAATATATCAACTTATCAAAAAAAAGAAACGCAGTTATTAAATATATTTTTGAAACACATTTTCATGCTGATTTTGTAAGCGGCCACATTGATTTAAGTAAGGCTACCGGTGCCCCGATAGTTTATGGACCTGATACAAAAACTTCTTTTCCCGTTTACATAGCCAAAGACAATGAAACCTTTAAACTGGGTAAAGTAACCATACAGGTTTTGCATACACCAGGCCACACATTAGAAAGCTGCTGCTATCTTTTAAAAGATGAACACAATAAAGATTATGCAGTTTTTACAGGAGATACTCTATTTGTAGGTGATGTAGGCCGCCCCGATCTTGCCCAAAAAGGTGAAGCGTTAACAGCAAGAGATCTTGCAGGAATTATGTATGAAAGCCTGCAGCAAAAAATTATACCGCTTGCAGATGATGTAATTGTTTATCCCGCTCATGGTGCCGGCAGCAGTTGCGGAAAAAATATTGGCCCGCAAACATCAAGCACCATTGGTAATGAAAAACGAACCAATTACGCATTAAATACAGAAAACAAAGAAGATTTTATAACCGCAATTACTGAAGGGCTTTCTGCACCGCCGCAATATTTTCCTATAAATGCAAAAATAAATAAAGAAGGTTATGAAAGTCTTGATGCTATTTTAGAACAATCTTTAAAACCTTTAACCATTAACCAGGTACAAACGCTGATTAAAAATAACGAAGTAATTCCGGTAGACACACGCTCTTATGCGGAATTTACAGAAGGCTTTATTCCAGGTTCAATTTTTATTGGATTGGATGGAAGATATGCTGAGTGGGCAGGCAGCCTTTTGCCCTTTGATAAAACACTCTTAATGATTACTGAGCCTGGCAAAGAAAAAGAAAGCATTATAAGATTAACGCGTGTTGGCTTTAGTAAATTTGCAGGTTATCTTGAAGGAGGTTTTGAAGCCTGGAAAAATGCAGGTAAAGAAATTGATATGATAATTAATATAGAACCTGATGAGCTTGCAATGGATATTCCGCATGATGATAAACTTATTGTTGTTGATGTACGAAGAGAAACAGAATATGCTGACGGGCATGTAAAAAATGCAGTAAATATGCCCTTAAGCACTCTTAATGATCCTGCAACTATGGCCCATATTGAAGACAATGAAAATTTGTATGTGCATTGTGCCACCGGCTACAGAAGCGTTATAGCTGCTTCATTATTTAAAAGGCAGGGTATTCATAATTTATACAATATACTTGGCGGATGGAACAAAATAAAACTGGAAGAAAAAATTAAAACAGAAAAAGAAAAAAGCGTGCTTAACTAACTACTCTTTCAGCTTTAATTTTCAGCAAGCTTTGTTGGAATTTCAATTGTAAAAGTGCTTCCTTTTCCTAAGTTGCTTTCCACTTTTATTTTGCCTTTATGCGCATCAATAACGCTTTTTACATAACTCATTCCTAAACCAAAACCCTTTACGTTATGCAGGTTGCCCGTATGAGCCCGATAAAATTTTTCAAACACACGCTTTACGGTTTCTTTACTCATTCCAATTCCATTATCCTGAACCTGTATAATAAAATATCTTGCTGTTCTATGTGTTATTAATTTAATAACAAGATTTTCTTTCGAATATTTTATGGCGTTATCAATAAGATTAGAAAGTATGTTGGTAAAGTGAACTTCATCAACATGAATTAAGTCATCTGTAGCATTTAATAAAAATTCTGTCCTGCCATTTTTTTCCTGCAACTGCAATTGAAAATTTTCAGCTATTCGCGGCAATAATTCATGAATATGCAAAGGCTTAAGATTTAACCTGAATTCCTGCTTTTCCATTAATGCAGCCTGCAATATCGTTTCAACATGCTTATTCATTCGCTTATTTTCATCTTTAATTATATTGTTGAAATATTGCCATTTGGTTTTATCGTTGATTACTTTCTCATTCCTTAAAGCATCAACTGCAAGAGAAATAGTAGCTAAAGGTGTTTTAAATTCATGTGTCATATTATTAATAAAATCGCTTTTTATTTCGCTCATCTTTTTTTGGTTGAGCATAGTTCTTACCGTTATATAAAATGCCGCAATAATAATTATTGTGAACAAGGCTGAAAAAATAATCATTGATGTAAGCGATTGCCAAACCTGGGTTTTAAAATCAGGTATGATTATAAAAAGATGTTCATTCGGAAGTAACCCATCAAGATCAGTTGCTTCATCTGGTATAATAGGAATTAGCCTTTGCTTAAAATGTGTTGTATCAGCAGATTCTTTGACAAAATGCTCACTCTGCATTTCAAATACAAAGTCATCCGAGTTAGAAGTAATCGCAAATTCAAATCTTACATTTTGCAAGCCTTCTTTTTCAAATGCCTTCATAAGTTTATCCTGAATTTCAGCGGTTGTGTACCTGTCTCCAATAGTTGGTGTTCTGCCTATATTAAAAGAAAGGTCATCAGGAAATAATTGCAAACCCTGGCGCTTACCCAATTTCAATCCGCCGCCTGTCATTACATGCTTGCTCAGATCTTCAGCTACATCTAATCCCGCTCTATCAACCTTATCAATAAATCTTTCCTGCTGAATTACAAGCTGGTTTTTAAACCAGTTTACCTGTATGATTATTATGCCAATAAGCGAAAGCGAAATCAATACAATTATTATAGGAAAAACTTTCTTCATTGCAAACAAAGATATTGTTATAGCTGCCCGCTGAAATTAATAAAATATCTTTATCAGCAATTTAACTGCTTTAAATTTATCATTGTAAAAACAAAGTAATCTTTGTTTTCGTTATACATTTTTAACTATGGAAAAAATTCAACCGGGCACAATACTTATAGCTGATCCGTTTTTAAAAGATCCTAACTTTTTACGTACAGTTATTTTTTTATGTGAGCATACAACTGAAGGCAGTTTTGGTTTTGTATTAAACCGGAAGCTGGAATACGTTATTGGCGATTTAATTAGTGAACTGGATGGATGTAATTTCCCTGTTTTTTATGGCGGCCCGGTGCAGCAAAACACTATACATTTTTTACATCGCTGTCCGGGATTAATTACCGGCGGTGAAAAAATAACAGATGAAATTTATTGGGGAGGTGAGTTTGATGAAATGGTTGCGCTGTTGCAGAAAGAAAAACTTGCTGAGCATGATATACGTTTATTTTTAGGCTACAGCGGCTGGGGAGAGGAACAACTGAATAATGAATTAAATGAAAAAACCTGGCTTACAACTTATAGTTCTGCGGAACTGGTTTTTACTGACAATGTAAATTCAATATGGAAAGATGCCTTAAAACAATTAGGCGGAAAATATGAACAGCTTATACATTACCCGATAGACCCGCAATTGAATTGATACTTATGTAAATAAATAAAGACCGCAATTGCGGTCTTTATTATAACACTTTATAATTTTTATTGTTCAGTAACCTGGAAAGTTATATTTTGTTTTTGACGATAAATAACATTACGTCCATTTTGAATAGCTGGTTGCCACTTAGGGCCTTTTTTAATTACACGAACAGCTTCGGCACCACATCCATAACCAGGATCATTAAGTGCCTGCACTTCAGAAATACTGCCGTCTTTTGACACCAGGAAAGAAACTGTAACAGTATAATTGCCCTGAGGTGCTCCTGCATTTGTAGGAGCTTGTGCATCTAAATTGCGCGTCAGATATTTATTCCATGCTTCCTGCCCTCCCGGAAATTTTGCTTCCACCTGTACACTGGTAAATTCCTTATCATAATCTTCAGTCTGTACTTTAGGTGCTTCTACCTGTCCTGTGCCTTTATCTACCGGCGCATCTACCACATCAGACTTATCTCCTGCCTGGTCAAATGCTCCAATTTTAGTGTCCTCAAGCTTTTCTTGTTCAGGAGGTTTTTCTTCAGGTTTTACCTCTTCATCTTTTACAATTTTAGGCGGAGTAAATTTTGTAACCTCAACTTTTGGCGGCTCCTTTGGCGGAGGCGGAGGCGGAGGCGGTTCATCCTTTTTTACCTCTTTAATATCTTCTAACTGCACATCCTGCACAACCATTTGCTTCGGTGCTCTGTCGCTAATTGTTTTTGCTATTACAGATACAACAAAAATCAAAAGGCATACACCAAGCATAACCAGAATTGATCTTATCATTCGCCGGTTGTAGGTTTTTCGCAATTCATACGCTCCATATTCTTTATTCCTTCCCTCAAAAAGAATATCAAGAATATCAGCATCCATTATTTTATTTGCTTCCATGAAATACAATTTATTTTTAGATGCACAATGTTTTAAATTCCATAATAATTATTGCTGCGGTGCAGGTTCTCCTTCGGTAAGCCGTATATAACGATCTTCAACAGAAGAAATATCCACAACTGCATAACGCTTTACAACATTAATACTCATTTCATCTAAAATATCAATAAAATTTTTGTACGTGCTTTCATCATTTGGTTTAATAACTACAACAAGGTTTGTATCTGCCTGCTGCTTTTTCGTAATGATCTCATCACGTATACTTTTAAAATTCGACGCTTTAAAATTAGAACCATCCGGTGCAAGTTCTCCTTCATAATAAAAAACATTATTATCCTTTCCTAAAAGAATGGTAAGCGCTCCCGACTGCTTAATTTTATTCTGATCTTCCGGTTTCACTTTATCATCAGGCAAAGCCAGGCGCATTGCTGTTGGCTGGCTCATGGTTGTGGTAAAGATGAAAAACGTGATCAATAAAAAACCAAGGTCAACCATTGGCGTTAAGTCAACCCTTGTTGATAGTTTTTTTGCTTTTTTTTACGCCCGGGCCTTTTTTATGTCCGCCGCCCGAAGTATCCATTTCTGCCATATACTAAGCTTTTATATTAACAATTACATTTGTGTTTTGCCGCTAATGTTTTCTCTATACAAGTCTGTACCGTTTGGTACGCTCACAGGGTTGGTTACCATTTGAAATTTAAACTGTTCATTTTTCTTAAATGCAGTAAGAATATTTTTAAATACGGGATACTTAGCTACATTATCTCCTTTCAATATTAAGTTTAATTTTTCACCCTGGTAAGCAGTTACCGCGGCTGAAATCCAATCAATCATTTGATTATTCAAAGTATCTGAGCAAGGTATGCCTGGTAAAGTAGCACCCGTCATCTGGTCGGTTGTAAGATGTGCCTGTTGTTTTAATTGAGCTACAGGCACTCCAATGAACGGTGCTTTTTTCAAGGCATCAATTTCTCCTGAAGTTAATCCTAAATTATGCTCCTGGTTAATTGCTTTGATCATATCTTCTTTCTTGTCCTTATCGTTTTTACTGTCTCCTACTGAAAGAAAAACTTTGCCATCCTTATTTAAGGAAATTAAAAGCAGGTTTGTTTCAGGAGCAATTTTATTGGCAACTGAAGTTGGTGTATTAATAGGAACTGCTTCAGAAGGTTTAAATTTTGTGGTTAATATAAAGAAAGAAAGAAGCAGGAACGCCACATCACACATAGCCGTCATATCTATGTTAGTGCTCTTTCTTGCTATTTTTGGTCTTCCCATTGTTTAAAAATTTTAAGTAAGATGCATGATCAAAAAATTTCCACAAAACTTATCTGTAGTTTGATGCAAAACTTTGTGTTAAAGTAAATCCTGACTCATCAATACCAAAAGTTATAGCATCAATTTTAGTTGTGAAAACATTGTACATAATAATAGCTATGGCAGATGTACCAATACCAAGCGCTGTATTATATAAGGCTTCAGAAATACCTTGTGATAATTTCTGGGCAGCCTCACCACCACCGCTTTCACCTAATGAAGCAAAAGAGCGGATCATACCTATTACTGTTCCAAGTAATCCCATCAAAGTAGCAACCGACGCAATAGTTGATAAAAACACCAGGTTTTTTTCAAGCATCGGCAGCTCTAAGGCTGTAGCTTCTTCAACCTCTTTTTGAATGTTCAACACTTTTTGTTCGGTAGTTAACTCAGAGTTGGATATCATTTCTTTGTATTTGCGCAAACCGGCTTTCATTACATTGCCAACAGAACCTTTTTGCTTATCGCATGCAGCAATAGCTTTATCAACATCTTTATTGGCAAGATTATACTGAACAGTACGGATAAACTCGGCAATGTTGCCGGTTCCTGTTGCTCTTGAAACGGTAAGCAATCTTTCAATTACAAACGTGATTACCGTTAACAAGGCTCCAATTAAAATAGGCACAATTATACCACCAAGATACATGCGGGATAAACTGGTTTTAGGGCCCTGGTGGTTTGGCCAAAAACCGCCTGATTGATCGGGCGCAGTAAAATTACCTGGATTACCAATTACAAAGCGCCAGATAATATAACCAAGAATAACACATGTAAGAGGCGCAAGCCATGAAATAGAGTTGCGTGATCTTTTAGGTTGTACGGAAGAAATGCTTCTTGCTGCTGCCGTAGCAGTCGGTTTTGTCTCAGCCATAACAAAATTGATTTTAGATGTTTAAACTATTTAATTTTTAATTTCAAAAAAACTGCCAATTCATTTCCAAGCAATCTGATGAACTGTGCTTCAAATGGGGTTGTAAATTAGTTAAATTCTTTAAAGCACCAACTTTTCGCAATTTTATTTTTTAATTTTTTCTTGCCATAATATTTTCCTATTATAATTTCTTATTACAGCATGTATAATATTGCAACCGCTGGCGCTGTAAATTTGTAATACAAACTATGAACAATAAAATCATTATCGCTATTACAGGTGCAAGCGGTTCTATATATGCCAAACTGCTTTTAGATAAGCTCATACAATTAAGAGGCCAATGGTCAGAACTTGCTGTTGTTTTAAGCGATAATGCAAAAAAAATATGGCAAACAGAATTGGGTAACGATGCATTCAACAGTTATGCCGTAAACTATTACAACAAATTTGATTTCAACGCTCCGTTTGCTTCGGGCTCAGCCAAATATAATATCATGATAATTGTGCCCTGCAGTATGGGTACACTTGGCCGTATTGCCTGCGGTGTTAGTGATGATCTTATTACCCGCGCTGCAGATGTGATTTTAAAAGAAAGAAGAAAATTAATTCTTACTATACGCGATACGCCCTATAATCTTATTCATATAAAAAACATGGAAGCTATAACGCTTGCAGGAGGAATCATTTGCCCTGCAACACCTTCTTTTTACAGCAACCCAACTACTATTGAAGAAGCTGCATTAACTGTTGTAAACCGGATTATAGATCTGGCAGGATTAGAAGCAGATAGTTTTAGATGGGGAAATAATAATAATAATGATTGAAGTTCTCACTGCATCAAAAAAAATCTACATAAACAGCTTAAGCAGAATAGCCGCGATTGCATATACACATGAAATTAAAAAAATGCCTTTTGCTGTTTCATCGCGGCGTGTATTAAGATAAACCGTAAGCAATACAACATTGGCAAAAAGCGCAAACGTA